>CAZQTM010000039.1:0-13172 GCA_964595855.1 uncultured Lachnospiraceae bacterium
TGATTTAGGTAAGATGCAGATTGATTACCTATTATTTAAGGGAATTCAAATGCTGTTACTTTCCGTTGTAATGATTATAGCTGCCATTGCAGTAGGATATCTTGCAAGTCGAACAGGTGCCAAGATTGGACGTAATTTACGTGGAAGATTATTTGAAAAGGTAGTATCTTTTTCAAATGCAGAGATAAATAGTTTTTCAACAGCCTCTTTAATTACAAGAAGTACAAATGATATACAACAGGTACAAATGGTTTCAGTAATGCTTTTAAGGATGGTGGCGTATGCTCCTATTTTGGGTATTGGTGGAATTATTAAGGTAGCCAATACAAAAACAAGTATGGGATGGATTGTAGCGGTAGCGGTAGGAATTATTATTATAACGGTAGCCATACTTATTAACATAACAATGCCCAAATTTAAAATGATGCAGACATTGGTTGATAAGCTAAATCTAGTTTCGAGAGAAATATTAACAGGTATTCCTGTTATCAGGGCATTTAGTAGAGAGAAATACGAAGAAAAACGTTTTGATAAGGCAAATAAAGAATTGATGGGAACACAGTTATTTACCAACAGAGTTATGGCTTTACTGTTTCCGCTAATGACATTTATTATGAACGGAATTGCCGTTTTAATTGTTTGGGTTGGATCAAAACAGGTTGACTTAGGAACGTTACAAGTTGGTGATATGATGGCATTTATTACTTATACTATGCAGATTGTAATGTCATTTTTAATTCTATCGATGATATCAGTTATGCTTCCAAGGGCAGGTGTGGCTGCAGGACGTATTGATGAAGTAATTAATACTAAGGCAACAATATTAGATACAAAGGATGTAATGGATGAAGAATTAAGGGAAACTAAGGGTGTACTGAGATTCGATCATGTTTCCTTCCGATACCCAAATGCGAAAGAGGATGTATTGAAGGATTTGAAATTCACCGCTTCTCCAGGACAGACAACTGCCATTATAGGAAGTACCGGTTGTGGAAAAAGTACTTTATTACATCTGATTCCTCGGTTCTATGATGTGACTGGTGGTGCCATTACCATCGATGGTATTGATATCAGAGATATATCACAGAATAAACTTCACAGCCTGTTAGGTTTTGTTCCGCAAAAGGGAGTATTATTTTCTGGAAATATTGAATCCAATATAAAATTTGGTAATAAAAACATCTCGGACTTAGCAATGGCAGAGGCAGCAGAAATAGCACAGGCTACTGAATTTATTAATGAGAAACAGGAAAAGTATGAAAGTGAAATAGCACAGGGTGGTACAAATGTTTCTGGTGGACAGAAACAAAGACTTTCGATTGCAAGGGCAATTGCGACAAATCCCAAAATATTTTTATTTGATGATAGCTTCTCAGCTTTAGACTATAAAACAGATGTAACGCTACGTAAGGCATTAAATAAAAAAACGAAAGATGTAACGGTAATTATTGTTGCTCAAAGAATTTCAACAATATTACACGCTGATAAAATAATTGTGCTAGATGAAGGAAAAATAGTTGGAACAGGTACACATGAAGTACTATTATCTACATGTGAGGAATATAAGGAAATTGCAAAATCACAGTTATCGGAAGCAGAATTAAAAGGAGGCAGAGAATAATGAATGAAGAAAATAAATCAATGACTTCTATGCCACCAAGAGGACCTAGAAGAGGACCAATGGGTGGTGGTCCTGGTGCACATATGATGCCTGGAGAAAAAGCAAAGGATTTTAAAGGAAGCTCAAAAAAACTGATACGTTATATGGGAAGTTATAAGATAGCTGTTCTACTTGTTATTTTATTTGCGGCTTTTGGAACATTATTTGGTATTGTTGGACCAAAAGTAATGAGTAAAGCAATGACGGAAATCTTTAATGGACTTATTAGAAAAATAGCCGGTAATGGTGGAATCGATTTTACCTATATAGGAAAAATACTAATCCTTCTTCTTATTTTATATAGCATTAGTGCCATTTTTTCATTTGCGCAGGGTCTTATCATGACAAATATTTCGCAGAAGTTAACTTACAGACTACGTAAGGAAATTTCTGAGAAAATCAACAGAATGCCGCTGAAATACTTTGAGTCCAAAACAGTTGGAGAAGTATTATCAAGAATAACAAACGATGTCGATACATTAGGACAAAGTTTGAATCAGAGTATTACCACTCTGATTACATCCGTTACAACAATAATTGGTGTTTTAATTATGATGTTAAGTATCTCTCCTCTTATGACCGTTATTGCACTTGTTATTTTACCAGTTTCAGGAGCACTTATTGCCTTAGTTGTTAAAAAGTCGCAGAAATATTTTGTTAACCAGCAGAAGTATTTAGGTAATATTAATGGTCAGGTTGAGGAAGTATATAGTGGCCATAATATTGTAAAAGCATTTAATAAAGAACAGGATGTTGTAGAAGAATTTAGAACAACAAATGAAAAACTGTATGAATCCGCATGGAAATCCCAGTTCTTCTCAGGACTTATGCAGCCAATTATGATGTTTGTTGGTAACTTGGGTTATGTAGCGGTAGCAGTTAGTGGAAGTATTCTTGCAATTAAAGGAACAATCGAAATTGGTGATATTCAAGCATTTATTCAATATGTTAGAAGCTTTACACAACCAATCACACAGGTAGCCCAGGTTTCAAACTTGCTTCAGTCAACTGCGGCAGCAGCCGAGAGAGTCTTTGAATTTCTGGAAGAAGAGGAAGAGGATTTGATTGTTGAGAATCCAGTTAGACTATCTAAGATTGAAGGAAGTGTAGAATTCAGAGATGTACATTTTGGCTATAATCCAGATAAAATAATAATTAATGATTTCAGTAGTACAGTGGAACCCGGTCAGACTGTTGCCATTGTCGGACCAACCGGAGCAGGTAAAACAACAATGGTTAAGTTATTGATGAGATTTTATGATGTGAACAGTGGTAAAATTCTTGTGGATGGTCATGATATCAAAGATTTTAACCGTAGTGAATTACGTGAAATATTTGGTATGGTATTACAGGATACTTGGCTATTTAAGGAATCCATTATGGAAAACATTCGTTATGGCAGATTAGATGCAACAGACGAAGAAGTTATAGAAGCAGCAAAAGCTGCACATGCACATCATTTTATTCAGACACTTCCAGGTGGTTATCAGATGGAATTAAATGAGGATGCAAGTAATGTGTCAGCTGGACAAAAACAGTTGATTACGATTGCAAGGGCGATATTAGCAGATAATCGAATTCTAATATTAGATGAAGCAACCAGTAACGTGGATACAAGAACAGAAGCCAGAATTCAGAAAGCTATGAATAATCTGATGAGAGGAAGAACAAGCTTTGTTATCGCACACAGACTATCAACCATTAAGGATGCGGATCTTATTCTTGTTATGAAAGATGGGGATATTGTGGAACAAGGAAATCATGAAAAGCTAATTCAAAAGAATGGTTTCTACGCATCACTTTATAATTCACAATTTGAAGAAATAACAGCATAAAAAACTGCCGCCATGCAAAACAAAATGCTGGCGCGGTTTTTTTCGATTCTTGTTTAAGACAATGTTAAGTTGTATCATAAGGTTTAACTTGATATTATTAAAATTAGCATATTATACTATGTAAGATGGTGGATGAAATGAAAATCGCGAAAGAAACACTGAAAACAATCCAGAAACAATTTGATTTAGATTGTAATTTAAAAGAAGCAGAAGAAATTTTACAAAACAAGGTATATTTATCTAGATCCCAATCATTAGATGGAGCAAGAATCGTTGTCAACACTGATTTATTTTTTCGAGCAATTATTTTTATGGGAAAAGCTTATATTATGACAGATGAGTCAATATTTGATGGCTGTAAAGAATTGTTTAAAAATGCCAGACCGGAGTGGTTTTGTGAATTTTCTAATTTACGCATTATTGATCATATTTTAAGTGAGTATGACAGGGAGATTGCAGATACCCATATCTACTTTCTACCGGATTATGAGGCAAAGGTATTAGAGGATAATAGAGATACGAAATGGTTCAATGAGAAAGAAATCCGGGACATGAAAGATACGAATATATTTCATAATGCGCTTTGTTATTCTGCAACACAGCCGGATATTTTAGCTGTTGCAGCAATGGATGGTAATATAATGAAGGGTATGGCAGGTGCTAGTTTAGATGGAAGGTATGTAAGACAGATAGGGATCGATGTACTAGAGCAGTATCAAAATGAGGGATTAGCAACCTACTTAACAACCATATTGAAACAGAAGATATTAAAGGAGGGACTGATACCGTTTTACGGAACCAGTGAGTCTCACTCAATTTCTAGAAATGTTGCAATTCATTCCGGATTTTTACCGGCATGGGCAGAAATATATGTAAAGAGAAAAACAAAAGAGTAAGAAAGGAAGACAAATGAGAAATGTTAACTCTGGCGTGGAATACGCAAAAAAAGCTGACTGGAATGCGATAAAAAAAATACTATTACTAATTTTGGCAGCTATTGTGATAGGAATATTAGTATTTTCCAGTACCTATCAGATAAGGGAGCAGGAACAGGCAGTACTGACTACATTTGGTAAAGCAAAAGCAGTTACTACTTCCGGATTACACTTTAAGATACCGTTTATCCAGAATGTAAGAAAAGTAAATACGACGATACAAGGTTTTACAATAGGATATGATAAGGATACAGAAGAGACAATAGAATCAGAAGCAATAATGATTACCAGCGATTATAATTTTATTGATGTTGACTTTTTTGTTGAATATAAAGTGTCTGATCCCGTTAAGGCTATTTATGAATCAGAGGATCCAGAATTAATATTAAAGAACATAGCACAAGGATGTATTCGCACTGTTATTGGAAGCTACAATGTTGATGATATCCTTACGACAGGTAAAAATGAAATACAAGCCAATATTAAATCTATGGTTATGGATAAACTTGAGGAACATGATTTAGGGATACAACTTGTGAATATTACTATTCAGGATTCTCAGCCGCCAACGAAAGAAATCATGGAAGCTTTCAAGGAAGTTGAGACAGCCAAGCAGGGGAAAGAGACAGCACTTAATAACGCGAATAAATATCGTAATGAGAAGATGCCGGATGCACAGGCAAAAGCAGATAAAATTGTGAAAGATGCAGAGGCATATAAAGTTGACAGAGTAAATAAAGCAACAGGACAGGTATCCAGGTTTAATTCCATGTATGAGGAATACATAAAGAATCCAACTGTTACAAAAAAGAGAATGTTCTATGAGACAATGGAAGAAGTTCTTCCAAATTTGAAACTGATCATTGATTCATCGAATGGGGTACAGAAGATTCTCCCATTAGAGTCTTTTTCTACTTTTTCTGATACAGTAAAAGATAAAAAAGATGATACTGATGATGCAAAAGAAAATTAAGGAGGAAGGACAATGAAGAAAAAGTCAAGTGTGATAATCACGATTGTTATAATATTGCTGTTTGCTTTTGGTCTTTCCTGTATGGTTGTTACGGGTGAAGATGAATACAAATTAATTCGTCAGTTTGGTAAAGTAGATCACATAGAAAGTGATGCAGGGTTAAGTTTTAAAATACCATTCATTCAGAGTGTTGATACATTACCAAAGGAAATTCAAATTTATGATCTTGCACCATCCGATGTTATTACTCAGGATAAGAAAGCAATGATCACAAACAGTTACGTACTCTGGAAAATTACAGAACCATTAAAATTTGCACAAACGCTTAATAGTTCAATAGGAAGTGCAGAGAGTCGAATCAATACCGTAATCTATAATTCTGTTAAAAATGTGATTAGCTCCATGCCTCAAGAAGACATAATTTCCGGACGTAATGGAGAACTTACAAAAGCCATTACAAATAATGTAGGTAAGTCTTTTGGACAATATGGAATTGAATTAGTTACAATTGAAGTAAAACAATTGGACTTACCTGCCGATAATAAAGATGCTGTATATGAGAGAATGATTTCGGAAAGAGGAAATATAGCAGCAACTTATACAGCAGAGGGCGCATCAGAGGCACAGAAAATAAAGAATACAACGGATAAGGAAGTCAACATTATGCTTTCTGAAGCGGAAAAGCAGGCTGAAATTCTTAAGGCCGAAGGAGAGGCTGAGTATATGAAAATTCTTTCTGAGGCGTATGGAGATGAGAGTAAAACAGAATTTTATTCTTTTGTACGTAGTCTGGATGCTCTAAAGTCTTCTGTAAAAGGAGAAAATAAGACAGTTATATTATCAGAGGATTCACCAATAGCACAAATTTTTTATGGAAATTAAATTGTTAATGGAGGAATAGTGTAAAAAATATGAAGACAGTAATTTGTTATGCATCTAAAACAGGAACGACAGAGAATGCTGCGAGAAAACTTGCAGAGTATTTAGAGGATGTTAAGATTATTAATCTGGAAAAAGAGACTGTTAATTTAAATGATTTTGATTGCATCATAATAGGTGGAAGCATTCGAATGGGACAGTTGCATAAAGCAGCTAAAAAGTTTATTATTGAGCATCATGAAGATCTATTAAAAAAGAAATGCGGATTTTTTATATGTAATGGATTTCCTGAACAGGCGGAAACTTTTTTAGTTCAAAATATTGGACAGGATCTTTTAAGTCATTCAATTTGTGCATCATCATTTGGTGGTGAAATGGATATTAACAGATTAAAAGGTATAGATAAGTTTATAGCAAAAGCAGTAATAAACAGTACAAAAGATAATCCACGCGCAATACCCCAATTACTCACAGATAATATTAAACAGTTTTCGGAGGCAGTAAATGAGGCACAATAAAAAAGCGGAGACAATTACTTACTTTTTGATCCGGCTGGTACCCTTGATTATAGCAGTAGTTGCTCTTGTTATCGTTGTTAAATTTGTATTTGGCAGTAAACCGAAAGATGAAGAAGTAATTGCAAATTCAGAAGTAGAGACGATACAGGAAGATAGTAGTGAATTACTTCATGAAGAAACAACACAAGCAAATACCCAGGAAACAGAAGATATGGAACTTGATAATGGTACGGGTGCTGATGTAAATATGAAAGATCTATCAGTAGCAATCAGTTCAAGTGAAAATGCAGATAAAACATTTGGTATTGATGTGGCAAAGTGGCAAGGTACGATTGACTGGAAACAGGTTGCTGACAGTGGAGTCCAGTTTGCCATGATAAGAGTTGGTTTTAGAACCGCAAAGACCGGAGTGATTACAGAAGATCCAACTGCGAAATATAATCTACAGGAAGCACAGGCAGCAGGAATAAAGATAGGTGCTTATTTCTTTTCAAGTGCTGTTTCGAATGAGGAAGCAGTGGAAGAAGCTGACTGGGTAGCTGACTATATCGCACAATATGCTGTAACATATCCCGTGGCATATAACTGCGAAGGATTTCTTTCAGAAGAGAACAGACAATATTCAATGACGAATGCACAGCGCACAGACTCTGCAATAGCATTTATGGATGAAATAGCAAACAAAGGATATTATCCAATGTTCTATGCTGCAAAAAATGAAATGGCTGATAACAAATACTGGGATATGAATAGAATTGATACAAAATATAAGGTTTGGGTATCGCAATATCCTAGTACACCATATCCTCAGACAGAAAAATCAGAATATACCGGAACTCATGCTATGTGGCAGTACACAAATGCAGGAACGGTTCCCGGAATTAACAAGAAGACCGATATTGATATTGCCTATTTTGGTTATTCAGATATAATAGCACCGAAAGACAGTACCGCTCCTGAACAGGTTTCGGCTAATGTTGAGGCATTAATGGATTTTACCGAGGTAGATGAAACGGTTACTCCGAAAGAAGTAATTAAATTTAGAAGTGAACCTACAACAACTGCAGAAAATGTAAAATATCAGGTTGAAAATGGTGATACAGCAAGGCGAACCGGTATATGTGAGAAAACAGGATGGTCAAGAGTTATATATAATGGTGAGACGTTATATGCAGTAAGTAGCTACCTGACAACGGATTTAAATTATAAGCCTGCATCAGCAACAACATCTAATACTGTTGAAACCGTAGTTGATGGAGTAACAATTAAGACCACCTTTACATCGGTTAACGAAACGGTAACGGCAAAAGAAGTAGTTAACCTACGGTCGCTTCCCAGTGTTACGAATGGATCAGTAAAAGTGGTGGGATCTCTGAATAATGGTGATAATATTACAAGAACCGGTATCAGTAATAATGGATGGTCAAGGCTTGATTATAATGGACAGACTGTCTATGCAGTCTCTAGCTATCTTAATGTAGTACAGTAAAAACGGAAGCACATTCTGTTAACGATACAGAAATGTGCTTCCGTTTTTAGCTTTCTTTGGCCTTTTCTCTTTCGGCCATCTCTTTTCTTACTACGTCAATTAAATGAATCTTCCTAATTTTTCGATAATCAAGAGTTACAGGTTTTCTTGTTTTTTCTTCACGTGCATAAATCATGATTCTCTGAGAGTTACCAATAGTTTGGATATGATCGATAACATATATGGTACCATTTTCTATGTTTTCTACTTTCCATTGAGACAGTAGTGTCTTTGCTTCTTGAAACATCATATGTAACACCTCTTATATAAGTATTAACATATATTATAAATAAAAAAATTTTTTCCATCAAGACAAATTCTTATTAATTAATTAGAAAAAAATTAATAACAGAGTCGTATAAAAAGGGTGAAATTAATGAATTATTTAACCACTGATAAATATAATAAAAAATAAAATAAAAAATCTTTGTATTAGTATATAAAAATAAGTTATAATCATATTCAGTGTTTTAGAAAGGTGGAAATATAAATGGTTTGTAATGATATCTTAGAATATATGGGTCATACCCCAATGATTCGACTTAATAGGATGAATGACCCAAATGCAGCTGAAGTTTTAGTAAAGTTTGAAGGCTTAAATGTAGGTGGTTCAATTAAGACTAGAACAGCTTACAATATGATACTTCAGGCAGAAAAAGATGGGCTGATTCATAAGGATACCATTATTGTTGAACCTACAAGCGGTAATCAGGGAATTGGATTAGCACTGATAGGTGCAGTAAAAGGTTATAAAACAATTATTATTATGCCGGATTCTGTCAGTGAGGAGAGAAGAAAATTAGTTGCCCATTATGGATCTGAGGTAAAATTAATTCATGATGCCGGTAATATAGGAGCATGTATAGATGAATGTCTTAAGACAGCTCTTCGCATGGCAAAAGATAATCCGAATGTTTATGTTCCGCAACAATTTGAGAATCCTGCAAATCCTATGGTTCATAAACATAGAACAGGTTTGGAAATTATGGAACAGGTAGCTGGACCCATTCATGGATTTTGTTCTGGAATTGGAACAGGTGGAACAATAAGTGGAATAGGGGAAGTGTTAAAGGCACAGAATCCAGATATTGAGATTTGGGCTGTGGAGCCTGAACATGCGGCTATTTTAGCAGGTGGTAATATTGGTACACATTTGCAAATGGGAATTGGTGATGGCTTAATTCCTAAGAACCTGAATATGAATATTTATGATGATATTTACATTGTTACAGATGAAGAAGCCATTAATACAGCAAAAGACCTTGCAAGAATGGAAGGAATTATGTGCGGTATTTCTAGTGGTACTAATGTGGCCGCAGCCTTGAAAATGGCCAAAAAGTTGGGTAAAGGAAAAACAGTTGTGACGGTATTACCAGATACGGCAGAAAGATATTTTTCGACACCGCTTTTTGAAAATGAATAATAGTTATAGTTAACATAGGAGTAAAAGATTGAAAGACATTAAGATGCTGGTTCTCGATATAGACGGAACGCTAACAAATTCTCAAAAAGAAATTACAAAGACAACAAAAGATGCAATAATAGAGATACAAAAACGTGGGCACAAAGTTATGCTGGCTTCAGGAAGACCGACTCCCGGAATGGAGCGTTACGCTTTGGAACTCGAGCTTGAGAAATATGGTGGATATTTATTATCTTTTAATGGCGGAAGGATAATTAACTGTAGAACTGGAGAAATTGTATATCAGAAGATGTTCCCATCTGTGTTGATACCTGAGATTTATTATTTTGCAAAAAGGAATGATTGTGGATTAATTACTTATTATGGAGATAAAATTATTCTTGCAACCAGAATGGACGAATATTTGGCGCTGGAATCCAGAATCAATAATATGAAGATACAGGAAGTTGAGAATTTTCCTGGATTTTTAGATTTTGATGTAAATAAATTATTAATGACAGCGCCAACGGAGAATGCAGAAGAACTTGAAAAATATTTAGCAGAGAAATATAAGGATAGAATCAGTGTTTATCGTTCGGAACCGTTTTTTATAGAATTAATGCCAAAAGGAATTGATAAAGCTACATCTATTGATAGGATGCTTAGTACGGTTGGTCTTACCAGGGAAAACATTATCTGTTGTGGAGATGGTTTCAATGATATGACAATGATTGAGTATGCCGGAGTCGGTGTGGCAATGCAAAATGCACAAAGTAAGGTAAAAGAAAAAGCAGATTATATTACAAAGTCCAATGATGAGGATGGAATTGTACATGTAATTGATAAATTCATATTATAGGAGTATTCCCATGAGTATTTTAAATGTAGAACACTTAACACATGGCTTTGGGGACAGAGCCATTTTTCATGATGTATCATTCCGATTATTAAAAGGAGAGCACATTGGACTAATTGGTGCCAATGGAGAAGGAAAATCTACTTTTATGAACATTATTACCGGTAAATTAATGCCGGATGAAGGTAAGGTGGAGTGGGCAAAAAATATTAGGGTTGGATATCTCGACCAGCATACAGCACTAGAAAAAGGGATGACAATAAAAGATGTTTTGTCTTCAGCGTTCAATTTCCTGCTGGAAAAGGAAAACAGAATGAATGTCATTTGTGAAAAGATGGGTGATTGTTCAGAAGAAGAACTTGAAGCTTATATGGAGGAACTTGGAACAATACAGGACATGCTGACAATGCATGATTTTTATATGATTGATTCCAAAGTTGAAGAAGTGGGAAGAGCATTAGGGCTTATGGATATCGGGCTAGACAAAGATGTCTCTGAACTGAGTGGTGGACAAAGAACCAAAGTATTACTGGGAAAGCTTCTATTAGAAAAACCCGATATACTGTTATTGGACGAACCAACGAATTATCTTGATGTGGAACACATTGAATGGCTGAAGCGATACTTGAATGATTACGAAAATGCATTTATCCTGATTTCACATGATATTCCTTTTTTAAATAGCGTAATTAATATTATTTACCACATGGATAATCAGGAGTTGAACCGATATGTAGGTGATTATGATAAATTTGAAGAAGTTTACGCAATGAAAAAGTCACAATTAGAAGCTGCTTTTAATAAACAGCAGAAAGAAATTGCGGATTTGAAAGATTTTGTGGCAAGAAATAAGGCCAGGGTTGCAACAAGAAATATGGCGATGTCACGCCAGAAAAAATTGGACAAGATGGATGTAATTGAACTGGCAGCTGAAAGACCTAAGCCAGAATTCTTTTTTAAAGAAGCAAGGACACCGAGTAAATTTTTATTTATTTCAAGAGATTTAACGATAGGATATGATGATCCGTTATCAAAACCACTCAATCTCACAATGGAGCGTGGTAAAAAAATAGTGATTACCGGAGCAAATGGAATTGGAAAGACAACTCTGTTAAAAAGTATATTGGGATTCATAAAACCGCTATCGGGAGATGTAGAATTAGGTGACTACCTTGCAATCGGTTACTTTGAGCAGGAAATGCCGAAGGGTATTGAGACAACATGTATTGAAGAGATATGGAGTGAGTTCCCTGGCTTATCCCAATATGAAGTGCGTTCTGCACTTGCAAAATGTGGACTAACAACAAAACATATTGAAAGCAAAGTTAAGGTCTTAAGTGGTGGTGAACAGGCAAAAGTTAGATTATGTAAACTCATGAATCGGGAAAGCAACTTATTATTACTTGATGAGCCGACCAATCATCTGGATGTGGATGCAAAAGAAGAGTTGAAACGTTCATTAATTGCATATGGTGGAAGTATCTTAATGGTCTGCCATGAGCCAGAATTTTATCAAGGGCTTGCTGATGAAATTTGGGACTTTTCAGAATATACAACAAGAATATAGCTGAATGAATAATATAAAGACGGGTGCAAATACCACATTGCACGCGTTTTTTTTAAAGTTTTAAAAATATTTATAAAAATTACTTGACCTGTCGTAGTAATTATGTTATATATAATACATACTACGACAGACGTAGTACGACAGTCGTAACAATTGTGTATGATATCAATTCACAAAGCACTTTGAAATTATGAATAATTAGAAGGAGTTGATTAATTGATTAGTAGTGATGTAATTCGTGGTTATAACGATACCATTCTTCTATATTTGCTACTGGATGCACCTTCTTATGGTTATGAGTTATCCAAGAATATAAGAGAACTGTCAGATGAAAAGTATGTAATTAAAGAAACTACCTTATATTCTGCATTTGCAAGACTTGAAAAAAATGGTTATATTGAATCCTTTTTTGGAGATGAAACAAATGGGAAAAGAAGAACGTATTATAGGATAACTCAGGAAGGAATATCTTATTACAGGAATAAATGTGAAGAGTGGAATGTTACAAAAGATGTCATTGAAAAATTTATCAAAGAATTATGAGGGCGGGCTATTGTTGCCTGCAGACAGGAGTAAAAGATGGAAACAATAAAAAATTATCTGGATAATTTATTTGCTAGTTACCCAAAAACATCGGAAGTAGAAAATGCGAAATCAGAATTGTTGAACAATATGGAAGATAGATATTCAGAACTAAAATCCAAAGGAAAAAGTGAGAATGAGGCGATTGGTATTGTTATATCTGAGTTTGGCAATATTGATGAACTTATGAAAGAACTGAATGTGAAAAGCAATGTTACTGTTGAAGATACTGTTTCAGTCAGTGGGGAAGAAGCAAAGAATTTTATTGAAGCAAAAAAGAAGAATGCTGTAATGGTTGGTACAGGTGTATTTATTATAATTATGGGTTTAGTTGCTTTGTTATTAATAGGAAATTTAGTACCTGGATTAGCTACTAACCGTATTGATATTAGCGAACCAAGTACCATCTCCAATGCACTTGACGCTGTGACATTACT
>CAZQTM010000040.1:0-4556 GCA_964595855.1 uncultured Lachnospiraceae bacterium
ACTGTAATCTCTCCTTTTAAAGATTTTACTTGTTTGAATTCCATAGATACTCCTTTAATTATGTGTATAGATAGGATAGTGATTGTCCTTCAAGAGTTGAATAGCATTATCCAAAGCATTTTTATTGTAAAATTCTATTCGTAAAGCACCATCATCCAATTCACGGTTATGTACGATCCCTATATTTTTAATATTGATAGAAGCATTAGCAAATAGAGTAGAAATTTCAGCTATCATACCGGTTTCATCGGGTATTGATATAGATACGCTGTAGGAACAGCTAATAGGACCGCTTGCGACCATATCAAATGAATCACGGTATTCTCTTGCATGATATATAAATTCATAAAGATAGGACAAATCGCTTTCTGCAATTTTTTGTCTTAATAAACTAAATTCTTCAATAAAAGCATCCATAAAAAGAATGATATCATCCTTATTTAGTTCCAATATCTGTTGCCACATGATAGGTGAAGAAGAGGCAATCCGGGTAATATCCTTGAAGCCTCCGGCAGCTATCATTTTCATAATACCATCAGAATTATCTTTGTCTTTTATTAGATTAACTAGAGAAAATGCTATCAAATGTGGAAGATGGCTAATCCCTGCAGTGACATAATCATGTGTTTTTTCATCCAGAATCAGTGGAAGAGCACCTATACTTTTTACTAACTGATAAAATTCATCTATTTTATTTTGAGGTACTTCTTTACAGGGAGTGAGAATATAATACGCATTTTCTAAGATACGGGCGTCACTAGACTGAAAGCCAGATTGCTCACTACCAGCCATGGGATGCCCACCAATAAAATGTGCTTCCATATGATAATCATGGATTGTTTTATGAATTGAATTTTTAACACTGCCAACATCTGTTAAAATACAATTTTTGTTTATTACATCTTTAAGTATAGAAAGATAATCGTTATTACAGCACACGGGAGTGCAGAGAAATATATAATCGCAGGAAAAAAAGTCAGATGATACAAAATCATAAATTTCATCACAGATACCTTCTTCTTTTGAAGTAGTAAGGGAATCTGAGTCAGTGTCATATGCAATTATTTGACAATTTCTTCTTGTATGCTTTAAAGCTTTGGCAATTGATCCACCAATTAATCCAAGACCAATAAAACCAAATTTTAAATCGTTCATAATATACACCCCAGATTTCTGTATTGTATGTTAAATATCTATTTTGCGATTGACTATATTACAAAATGGCTTTAATTCCTTTGTCAGAATATCAAATTTCTCACATGTTAATGATTGTGGACCATCCGATAAAGCATGTGCCGGATCATTATGAACTTCAATCATTAAGCCGTCACAACCACAGGCAACAGCAGCTTTTGCCATTGGTGGAACATATTTATAGAATCCGGTTGAATGAGAAGGATCAACTATAACAGGAAGATGTGTTCTTTCTTTCAGTACAGGCACGGCACTCATATCAAGTGTGTTTCTGGTTGATGTCTCATATGTTCGTATGCCTCTTTCGCATAAAACAACATTAGAATTACCCTCAGCCATGATATATTCAGCAGCATTTAGCCATTCATCTATGGTTGCACATAAGCCTCTTTTAAGAAGAACAGGCAGACCGGAACGACCAGCTTCCTTTAACAGAATAAAATTCTGCATGTTACGGGCACCAATCTGAATCATATCTACATATTTTACAGCTGCATTGATTGCTTCTAAGCTGACAACCTCACATATAGTGGAAAGTCCTGTCTCTTTTTTTGCATTTAGCATATAGCGAAGTCCTTCTTCTTCCAAACCTTGAAAAGAATAAGGGGAGGTACGTGGTTTATAGGCACCGCCACGCAGAATGGTAGCACCTGATTTCTTAACACTTCTTGCTATTGTGAGCAATTGTTCTTCTGACTCAACTGCACATGGACCCGCCATTATGGTGAGATTACCTGGTCCGATAAAAGTATTGCCAACAGTAATGGTACTCGGATCGGGATGAAATTTTTTATTTGCTAATTTATAACTTTCCGTTACTGGAACAATTCTATCAACATCTTTCATACCAGATATATTATCTGGATTAATGGCAGATTTATTACCTACAACACCTAAAATTGTAACTTCGCACCCTTTTGAAAGATGAACTTCCAAACCATTTTTTTTAATATAATCAGAAACTGCATTGATACTGGATTCATCTGCATGAGGTTTCATAATAATAATCATGGCAATTACCTTCTTTCTTAATATATTCTGTAATATAACACTTTAAAGTGCGAAAGTCAAACGCATTTTTGCTGAAATATACGATAATAAAATATAAGAATATAAATAGTATTTCAATTTGTATAAAATGTTTACATTAACTTGTAAATATTATAATAGTTTAGTAAAATATAACCATCAGGTTGTTCTCATTTCTTATCAATTCGATATAAAATTATAAGAATGACTAAAAATCGCAGAAAATCGGAGGAAAACATATGAACATTTATACAACTGACAGAATCCGTAACGTCGTTTTACTTGGACATGGTGGTGCGGGAAAGACAAGTCTTGTAGAAGCTATGGCATATTTATCAGGTATCACTTCCAGAATGGGAAAAATTTCAGATAGTAATACACTGAGCGATTTTGGAAAAGAAGAACAAAAGAGAAAATTTTCAATTTCAACTTCCGTTATACCAATTGAATGGGATGGATGTAAAATAAATCTTTTGGATGCCCCTGGTTATTTTGATTTTGCAGGGGAAGTCGAAGAAGCCGCAAGTGCTGCTGATGCTGCCATAATAGTTGTTTCTGGTAAAGCTGGTGTTGAAGTTGGTACAGATAAAGCATGGGAATTATGTGAGAAATATAAATTACCACGTATGATTTTTGTTACGGATATGGATATTGATAATGCATCTTATCGTCAAGTTGTTGAAGATATGACAAATAAGTATGGTAAGAAGATGGCTCCATTCCATTTACCAATCAGAGAAAACGAAAAATTTGTTGGATATATCAATGTTATTACAGAAATGGGATATCGTTGGGAGGGCAAGGAAGTCGTAGAATGTGAAATACCGGATTACAGTGTTCCCAATTTAAAATTATGTCGTGATACCTTATTAGAAGCAGTTGCCGAAACCAGTGAAGAATTCATGGATCGTTATTTCAATGGTGACACTTTCTCAGAAGCGGAAATAAGAGCAGCACTGCGAACAAATGTAAATGATTGTGCAGTTGTACCAATGTCGATGGGTTCAAGTATATTATGCCAGGGAATTTATACATTGCTTGATGATATTAATAAATACATGCCAAGTCCGGAAAATCGTAAATTAGCAGGTGTTTCTCTAAAGACAAATGAAATTTTTGAAGCTAATTACGATTTTGCCAAAGCAAAATCAGCATATATATGGAAAACAATTGTGGATCCATTTATTGGAAAATATTCTCTGATTAAAGTTTGCTCTGGTGTTTTGAAGAGTGACGATCTAATTTATAATAAAGATAAGGACATTGAAGAACGTATCAGTAAGTTATATATTATGCAGGGAAGCAAGCCGATAGAAGTATCTGAACTACATGCTGGTGATATAGGAGCAATTGCTAAATTGACAGCAGCAAGAACAGGGAATACCTTATCTACCAAGACAAACGTAATACAGTATGGTAAGACTGAAATGCCAGTTCCTTATACATACAAAAGATATAAAGCAGTGAAAAAATCAGATATCGATAAGATTTCACAGTCATTACAAAAAATGATGCATGAAGATTTAACACTACAGAATGTTAACGATGCTGAAAACAGGCAAATGTTACTTTATGGAATGGGCGAACAACATTTAGAAGTAGTTGTAAGCAGACTTCAAAATGAATATAAAGTTGAAATCGAGCTTATGGAGCCTAAAGTTGCATACCGAGAGACAATTAAGAAAAAAGCGGATGTAGAATATAAATATAAAAAACAGTCAGGTGGTCATGGACAGTATGGTCATGTTAAGATGACATTTGAGCCATCTAATGATATTACATTACCGTATGTATTTGAACAGAGTGTTGTCGGTGGGGCAGTACCGAAGAATTTCTTCCCTGCTGTTGAAAAGGGCTTACAGGAATCAGTAATAAAAGGTCCACTTGCTGCTTATCCAGTTGTTGGTGTGAAGGCTAATTTATACGATGGATCATATCATCCGGTTGATTCATCTGAAATGGCATTTAAGATGGCAGCTATTCAAGCGTTCAAAAAAGGATTTATGGAGGCATCACCAGTTCTGTTAGAGCCAATTGTTTCCTTAAAGGTTACCGTACTTGAAAAATATGCAGGTGACGTTATGGGAGATTTAAATAAACGAAGAGCGCGTGTCTCAGGGATGAATCCGATAGGTAACGGTAAACAGACGATAGAGGCAGATATACCAATGTCAAATATATTTGGTTATTGTACTGATTTACGTTCCATGACAGGTGGAAGTGGAGATTTTTCATATGAATTTAGTAGGTATGAGCAGGCTCCCAGTGATATTCAGGAAAAAGAAGTTGCAGCAAGAGCCAATAAGGTTGCTGAAAATAGTGTAGATTTGTAA
>CAZQTM010000040.1:4656-13153 GCA_964595855.1 uncultured Lachnospiraceae bacterium
AAAAGAAGTTGCAGCAAGAGCCAATAAGGTTGCTGAAAATAGTGTAGATTTGTAATGAGTAAAAGGCAGATTTTGAATCTGCCTTTTCTTTATGCGCGGACAATGAGCCAAGTGTCAGGTTTACTTGAACATTTGGCGAATGTCGCGATAACCCTGTAGAGACCTACTCGATTATAATGTTTTAAAAAAAATACATATATGACATGAATAAACAAACTATAATAAGCCATATCTAATATTTATGTATGGAGTGTAAATCATGGAAAAAGCATATACAAAAGACTTAACAAAAGGTTCTGTATTCAAATTAATTATTAATTTCTCCCTACCAGTTTATTTTGGAATATTATTTCAACAATTTTATAATATTGTTGATACTATGATTGTTGGACAGACTTTGGGAGTTGATGCACTTGCCTCTGTTGGTGCAACAGGGTCTATTATGTTTATGATCTTGGGTTTCTGCTCTGGAATTTGCAGTGGCTTTGGAATACCGATAGCGCAGCGTTTCGGTGCAAAGAATGAAAGTGGATTAAAAAAGGCAGTTGCAAACAGTATATGGCTTAGTATTATTTTTTCTATCATTATTACACTAGGAGTTACCTGCTTATGCCGTAATATTTTAAACTGGTTGAATACTCCTGAAAATATTATCGAAATGTCATATAGTTACCTTATTATTATATTTTGGGGTATACCAGTTACTATTTTTTATAATATGTTTTCCTGTATTATTCGTTCATTAGGCGATAGTAAGACACCTGTATATTTTTTGGTCATATCTTCTTTATTAAATATTATTCTTGACCTTGTTTTTATAATTGTATTTAAAAAGGGAGTAGCCGGAGCAGCATACGCTACCGTAATCTCACAGTTAGTATCAGTGATACTTTGTGCTGTATATATGTTTAAAAAATATACTATTTTAAAAATGATGGAAACTGAGAGAAAAATAGATTTAAAAGAAATAAAGATGTTACTTGGTATGGGAATTCCTATGGGCTTACAATATTCGATTACTGCAATCGGTAGTGTTGTCTTACAAACTTCCGTTAATGGTTTGGGCTCTAATGCAGTAGCAGCCATGACATCAGGAAGTAAGATTTCTATGTTTTTTGCGGCACCCTTTGATGCATTAGGAACAACAATGGCTACATTCGGAGGACAGAATGTTGGAGCAAAAAGGATAGACAGAGTAAGTGATGGAATGAAAAAGGGTATTATAATCGGTAGTATTTATGCTGTTATAGCTTGTATAATTATATGTTTGTTTGGAAAAAATTTGGCATTATTATTTGTGGAAAGCAATGAAATTGATATTATACACAATATTTCTATATTCTTATTGTTTAATAGTTTGTTTTATATATTTTTATCACTTGTTAATATTGTACGTTTTATGATTCAAGGAATGGGATTTAGTACTTTTGCAATAATGGCAGGTGTACTGGAAATGATAGCAAGAGCTGCTGCCGGGTTCATATTTGTACCAAGGTTCGGATTTATTGCAGCTTGTTTAGCAAGTCCACTGGCATGGGTTTTAGCGGACATATTTCTAATTCCTGCATTTTTTTATGTTCGCAATAAACTAGTACAAAGACTGTAAGATAACTGAAAGAAAATAAAAAATTACTGGAAAAGTGTCATCTTTTTATTATTTACTGTTTACACTGAATAGAGTAGAATAATATTTAAATGATTAAATATGGGATGAGGATATATGATAATGATTGCAGAAATATTTAATGGCATGGATTATGGAATGATTACATTTGCGGGTATAATGATTGCATTTGCACTTACCTGTTTACTACTTCATAAATTGGGAAAATATTTACCACATGACCAGGGTAGGGAATTTGCACACGATGGTAAACTTTCTGCTGGAAAACCAAGAGGAGCAGGAATGATATTTATTCTTGTATTCTGTGCTATCACCATTATTTTTGGAAGATTAAAAATCGAAATGCTTATCTATCTTGTATTAGTTGTTGCGAGTATGCTTTCCGGATATTTTGATGATTGTGCGAAAAATCCATGGGGAGAGTATAAAAAGGGTGCACTTGATTTGGTAATAGCTATCATGGCAGCTGTTACATATATAAATTATAATGGTAATACTTTTACAATTCAAAGTATCAATCAGACTATCACACTGAATCCTATTATTTTTGGACTGCTTATTGTAATTCTCGTTTGGGCTTCAATTAATGTCACAAATTGCGCAGATGGTGTTGATGGATTATCAGGCACATTAACCATAATTACGTTAACAACTATCTATGTAATTATGACTTTAGAAAAAACAGATTCAGATTTTTCGTATACTATATTGTTATTTATCGTGTGTATTTTAGGATATCTGTGGTACAATGCAACTCCGAGCAGAATGCTTATGGGAGATGCCGGATCACGTGCTATGGGAATCTTTATCAGTATCGCAATTTTAAAAACACATAGTCCTTTACTATATATTCCGGTTGCATTTGTACTTATTATGGATGGTGGACTTGGCTTATTAAAAGTTGCATTATTAAGATTTTTTAAAATCAAAATATTTGCAAATACAAGACTCCCATTACATGATCATGTAAGGAAAGCATTAAAATGGTCGAATACTCAGACTGTATTTCGTTTCTCAATCATTCAAATTATAATATCAATGGCTGTAATTTATACGTTTATATGATGAAATAAGAAAGGATTTCTAAATGAAAAAAGGATTAAGAATTTTGTGGACAATTTGTCTTTGTTTGATTTTGGCTTTTGTTTATTACTATATCACATTACCTGCTATTAATATTCATTCAGGAAGTTTTTGGATGTTTATTATGTTTGCAATAATGATACTTGCAGCTATAAGCATTATTAAAAGAGTAAGAAAAAATAGTGTTTATGAATTGACGAATCCAAAGTTTATCTTTATGAAGGCTGGAGTGATTTCATTTCTGTTATGGTTATTAATCATTGTTTTTGCAGTATACTTAATTGGAAGTATGTTATCTTCACCTATTATTAATGCATCAAAATACCAGAAATTATTAACGGTTGAAAATCGTAACTTTACAGAAGACATTTCAGAAGCTGATTATCACACAATACCTTTATTAGACAAAGATTCTGCTTCACTTTTAGGAAACAGAAAATTGGGTAGTCTGGTCGATATGGTTTCTCAATTTGAAGTTGGTGATGACTATACCCAAATTAATTATAAAGATGTACCGGTACGTGTTACACCATTGGTATATGCAAATGAGATAAAATGGCTTGCAAATCAAAGTAAGGGTATACCGGCATATATAAAAATAGATATGGCAACGCAAAACATAGAGTGTGTTTTTGTTGATGGTGGCATAAAGTATTCAAAATCAGAATTATTTAACAGAAATATTTATAGGCATCTGCGTTTCAACTTCCCAACTTATATCTTTGATAGCCAGATCTTTTTTGAAATTGATGATAATGGAAATCCTTACTGGGTATGCCCAGTAAAGAAGTTTAATATTGGGCTTTTCGGTGGACAAACCATTGGAAGAGTTGTACTTTGTAATGCAGTGACGGGTGAGTGTATTGACTATAACGTAAGTGATGTACCTCAGTGGATTGATAAAGTATATTCTGCGGAATTATTAACAGGTTTATATGACTATTATGGAATCTATAAACAAGGATTTTTTAACAGTGTGCTTGGTCAGAAAGATTGTCTAAAGACTACAAATGGTTATAATTATATTGCTCTTGATGATGATGTCTGGGTGTATACCGGTATAACATCCGTAAATAGTGATCAATCAAATGTTGGGTTTATTTTGATGAATCAAAGGACAATGGAAACTCGTTACTATAAAGTGGAGGGAGCCATAGAAGACTCCGCAATGGCTTCAGCAGAAGGACAGGTACAGAATCTGGGATATCAGGCAGCCTTCCCATTACTTTTAAATATTGCTGATGAACCAACTTATTTTATGGCTTTAAAGGATGCGGCCGGATTAGTAAAAAAATACGCAATGGTAAATGTTGAAAAATATCAGTGGGTTGCAATTGGCGATACGATTCAAGAATGTGAGAAGAACTATAGTGCACTTCTAAATACTAACGGAATAATTAGTAAGGATCAGGAGAAACATATTACGGTTTCTGGTACAATAGAAAGTATTTCACCTATTGTACTTAATGGCAATACGCATTATTATGTTTGTCTTGCGGGGAAATCAGATATTTATGATATTGATATGTCAAATACTGAGCTGATCTCAATTGTTCATAAAAAAATAGGAGATTCTGTTACTTTTGAATATGAAGAGGCGTTTGGATTACAGCCAGTAAGAGGTATCAAGTAAATAAATCCACTCTTTTATTTCATACAATGATGTAAATTCAATGTTTGAATGTTGACTTTTATATTATGGAAATGTAAAATAGAAAAAGTCATAAATGAAAAAAACATTGAGAAGGAATAGTAAATTCAAATATCTTTCCAGAGAACTATCGGCAGGTGTAAGATAGTATGATAAATGAATGGAACTCACCTTGGAGTTTTTAGAGTGAAGGTAAAACTGTGTAACTCTAAACGGTCTTCCCGTTAAAGAAGTCAGAGTGCATATCTTTTAGATATGAATTAGAGTGGTACCACGGAAAAATAAGCCCTTTCGTCTCTAGAATGAGAGAAGGGGCTTTTTTATACTTAAGTTTTATGAGAGGAGATTAATAATGGCAGAACCATATAATCACAGAGAAGTGGAACAGAAATGGCAAAAAATATGGGATGATGAAAAAGCATTTGCAACATCAAATGATTATTCCAAACCCAAATATTATGCATTAGTTGAATTCCCATATCCATCAGGACAGGGACTTCATGTAGGACATCCCAGACCATATACTGCACTTGATATTGTTGCAAGAAAAAGAAGAATGCAGGGATATAATGTCCTCTATCCGATGGGATGGGATGCTTTTGGACTTCCTACAGAAAATTATGCGATTAAAAATCATATTCATCCTAAAGAAGTAACAAAAAATAATGTGAAACGTTTTAAAAATCAATTACATTCATTAGGCTATTCATTTGATTGGGATCGTGAAATCAACACAACTGATACTGAATATTACAAATGGACACAGTGGATTTTTCTTAAGTTATTTAAAGCAGGCCTTGCATATAAAACAGAGATGCCAATTAACTGGTGTACATCCTGTAAAGTCGGTCTTGCGAATGAAGAAGTTGTAAATGGTGTATGTGAGCGTTGCGGTTCTGAAGTAGTTAGAAAAGTAAAGAGCCAGTGGATGCTTAAAATTACGGAATATGCAGATAAACTTATAGAAGGTCTTGATACAGTTGATTATATTGAACGTGTAAAGGTATCACAGAAAAACTGGATAGGAAAATCCCAAGGAGCAGAGGTTGATTTTCCTATTAAAGATAAAGTAGATAAATTAAGAATTTATACAACAAGACCAGACACTTTATTTGGTGTTACGTACATGGTAGTATCTCCTGAACATCCCATTATTGATAAATATAAAGATGAAATCAAAAATTTTAATGAGATTACTGAATATCGTGATATGGCAAGTAAAAAATCTGACTTTGAACGTACCGAACTTGCTAAAGACAAGACGGGTGTAAAGATTGATGGGATTACAGCTATAAATCCTGTTAATGGTAAAGAAATACCGGTCTGGATTTCTGATTATGTATTGATGACATATGGAACAGGCGCAATTATGGCAGTACCTGCACACGATGAAAGAGACTGGGATTTTGCGAAAAAGTTTGGTCTTCCAATTATTGAAGTAGTAGCGGGAAGTCCTGTAGATGTAAATGAAGCAGTATTTACAGATGTAGCTACCGGTACACTTGTAAATTCTGATTTTCTGAATGGTCTGTCAGTTGCAGATGCAAAAGTAAGTATTATAAAGTTCCTGACAGAAAAAGGAATTGGTATTGAAAAAACAAACTTCAAATTAAGGGACTGGGTATTTTCAAGACAGCGTTATTGGGGTGAACCCATACCAATTGTTAAGTGTGAAAAATGTGGTTATGTACCGCTTGATGAGAGTGAATTGCCATTACAATTACCAGAAGTAGAGAGTTATATGCCAACAGACAATGGGGAATCACCACTTGCAGCTATGACTGACTGGGTAAATACGACATGTCCTTGCTGTGGTGGACCTGCTAAGAGAGAAACAGATACGATGCCACAATGGGCTGGATCTTCATGGTACTTCTTACGTTATACAGATCCTCATAATAATGAGGCACTTGCAAGTAAAGAGGCATTAAAATATTGGCTACCTGTTGATTGGTATAATGGTGGTATGGAACATACCACACTTCATTTATTGTATTCTCGGTTTTGGCACCGTTTCTTATATGATGAAAAAATTGTACCTTGTCCAGAGCCATATCAAAAGAGAACCTCTCATGGTATGATACTCGGTTCAAATGGCGAAAAAATGTCTAAATCAAGAGGCAATGTAGTAAACCCTGATGATATTGTAATGGATTATGGTGCAGATACACTTCGTACCTATGAAATGTTTATAGGAGCTTTTGATTTAAGCGCATCATGGTCTGAAGATGGTGTTAAAGGATGCAGAAGATTCTTAGACAGAGTATGGAAACTTCAGGATATTTTAGTAGAAGGTGATTCCTATTCAAAAGACATGGAAACAAAAATGCATCAGACCATCAAGAAGGTAAGCAGTGATTATGAAAATCTTAAGTATAATACAGCGATAGCTGCTATGATGTCACTTATCAATGATTTCTATAAAAAGAATTCTATTAATAAGACAGAATTAAAAACACTGATTACTCTGTTAAATCCTGTTGCACCGCATATAACAGAAGAATTGTGGTCAAGGCTAGGTTTGAATGGAGAAATATATAAAACTAGCTGGCCTGAATTTGATGAGTTAAAAACTCAGGAATCAACCATAGAAATTGCGGTTCAGATTAATGGTAAGACAAAAACAACTGTTAAAGTAGATGCTGATATCAGTAAAGAGGATGCAGTTACTGTTGGAAAAGAGGCACTTGCTGATAAGCTGACAGGAAGTATTGTCAAAGAAATATATGTTCCGGGAAGAATCATAAATATTGTAATGAAATAAAGTAACAGAGTGTCAATAATGATATGCCCCTGCCAAGTAGACAGGGGCATATCATATGGGCACTCTATTTTTTATCAGTCATATGAAATTTCACACAAAAAACACATTTTAACCAGATTTTGTACACAAAGATAACATATATTGGAACATGGTTATTAGTAATAGTATATTTGATAGAAAATATAAATGGAGGATACATAAATGATTGAGGTTAATCATTTGGTAAAGAAATATGGAAATCATTATGCAGTCAATGATTTAAGCTTTACTGTTGAAAAAGGACAGATTTACGGATTCGTTGGACCAAATGGTGCAGGTAAATCCACTACTATGAATATCATTACAGGATATCTTGCTGCTAGCAGTGGAAATGTAAAGATTAATGGCTATGATATTTTAAAACAGCCGGAGGAAGCAAAAAGATGTATTGGATATCTTCCGGAATTACCGCCATTATATCAGGATATGACGGTAATAGAATACCTGAAATTTGTTGCAGAACTAAAGAAAGTTAAGAAAGAGGAAAGAAAGCAACAGATAAATGAAGTTATGGAAGAAACACATATCACAGATATGCAGTACAGATTAATAAAAAATTTGTCTAAAGGATATAAACAAAGAGTAGGTCTTGCACAAGCAATGATAGGATATCCGGATATTATTATTCTTGATGAGCCAACTGTTGGTCTGGATCCGAAACAGATTATTGAAATTAGAGATCTGATAAGAAGTTTGAAAGAGAAACACACAATTATTTTAAGTTCTCATATTCTTTCAGAAGTAAGTGCAATATGTGACCATATTTTAATTATCTCAAAGGGAAAACTTATTGCTAGTGATTCACCTGAAGGATTAAGCCGTTTAATGACAGGCGAAGATGGAATTAAACTGGAAGTAAAAGGACAAAAGGAAGAACTGGATGCCATTCTATCATCCATAGATCAAATATCTTCATTCCAGACAGAAACATATGGCAGCCAAGGACTTTCAAAGGCATTTATTAAAGTGAAAGATAAAGAAGAAATCAGAGAAATACTATTTTATAAACTTGCAGAAAAAAGAATGCCGATTCATAAACTAGTTCTCACAACGAAATCACTAGAAGATATATTCCTTGAGTTAACAAGTACCGAGAAACAGGATTTGAGTATCGACAATAATGAAGATAGTAACAAAACCGAAGAACCAGAAAATGTTGATGAACAATTAACCAGTCGGGAGGAAAAATAAATGATTGCAATTTATAAAAGAGAATTAAAGGCATTTTTCCAATCTATGATCGGATGGTTATTTGTAGCCGCTACATTGTTCCTTACAGGAATCTATTTTATGGCAGTAAACCTAATGTATGGATCTGCTAGTATTGCCAGTACAA
>CAZQTM010000041.1:0-7021 GCA_964595855.1 uncultured Lachnospiraceae bacterium
ATTCTGATTTAAAAGATATTGTGAATCGTTACTTTGATCCATATGACAATGCTCTATTATTACACTGGGGATTCCCAATTCTTTACTATGTTGAATGATTCCGTAATAATCCGTTCCCTTACTATTTAATCTGGTTTTAATTCCACGATCATAGAAGCCTTCATTTGTTAAGGCTTCCATTTCAATCTTAGCAAATTGGGTACCTTTGACATAATAATCATCAAATGCAGATACCCAGACTTCTGCTCCAAAAAGACGATTATCACTTGATTTATTATAATGAAGACTAAATAGAAAATCAGCACCTACTGAGGACGCAAATTTTGCTCTTTCTGTAAGGCTAAGGTCTTTATCTGTGGTGTTACTATGTGTAAGATAAACCGTTACCCCATCAAACTGTTCCAATCTGTTTTTCATAAACATTGCAGTCTGCATGGTCATTTCTTTTTCAGTAAAATTGGAGAATACACCTCCTAAATTTTCACCACCATGCCCAGGGTCAATTACAATTGTTATGTTTTTTGCATAACTATTGGTAGATGGTAAAAAAGGCATTATAATCATACATAAAATAAATAATGAGAATTTACTTATCCATTTTTTCATTCGGAATCCTTTAAAAAACGGACTGTTTAAAACAGCCCGTTAATCACCTTTGTTCATATATTAGATTAAATCCAGATTAATTGAATCATCATTATCACTATCATGTTTTACATTAGGAATATCTTCTAAATCTTGTGGACGTAATTCCGCTCTGTTTGCTTGTACTATTTCATAACATTCATTCAGAGACTTCATAAATTCATCATATTTGGTTCCTGTTGTATTAAGGGAATACAAAAGAATTTCTTCAACATGTGCCAGTAAGTCATCTGTATATTGAATTGCTGATGAACGCAAACCATTTGCTTCCATTGTTGCATTGTCAACAATTTCCTGAGCCTGGCTGGAAGCAAGCGTTACAATTTCATTTGCCTGTGCATATGCCTGCTGCATAATTTCATGTTCGTTAATGAGTTCATTCGTATGTACGGTAGCTTCATTGATTAATGCTTCCGCTTTTTCTCTTGCATCATTTAAAATTGCTTCTTTATTACTAATGATCTTTTGATATCGTTTAATTTCATCTGGAGTCTTCATACGTAATTCACGTAGTAACTCTTCAATTTCTTCTTTATTAACTACTATTTTTGTATTAGAAAGAGGCTGAAACTTACAGCTGTCTATATATTCTTCGATTTCGTCGATTAACTGCTCTATTTTGCTGCTCATATTCTAATCTCCCTTAACATTACTTATTTATTAGTATGTCCATATTTTGCATAAACTAATTTAGCAACAAAATCAGGCACACATTGGGATATATCCCCATTAAAACTTGCAATTTCCTTTATACTCGATGAACTTAAATATGCATATTCCAAACTAGTTGTTAGAAACATAGTATCGAGTTCACCATTTGACAATTTTCTGTTAGTTTGTGCAATTTGTAATTCATATTCAAAATCAGTTATTGCTCGTAATCCTCTAATTGCAACATTAATATTTTTTACTTTTGCATAATCAATTAATAGGCCAGTGAAAGATTCTACCTTAACATTGGGCATATCTTTTGTGGCTTCTTTTAGTATATTAACACGTTCTTCTACGGAAAACAATGGTGTCTTAAGGTGATTATCCAGTACGCTTACTGTCAATTCATCAAATATTTTTGCTGCTCTTTTAATAACATCTAAATGTCCATATGTTACGGGGTCAAAACTTCCCGGGTAGATTGCTGCTTCCATAATAACTCCTTATAATTCATGGATAAGATTAATCATTTATACAAAAATATACATGCTTATTAGTTTTGTATATTTTTTCTTTATAAATATGATATCCTAATTCTTCAATCTCTTTAAATTCTCGATTTAATTCTGCTTCTATGATGAAAATAGTATCTTTATCAACACAGTCAGACTTTATCAATAGCTTCATTATATCAAATTCTATTCCGGATGAATAGGGTGGGTCCATAAAAATAATGTCGCATTTGTCATGAATTTGATAGATTGCATCTCTGACATCTCTATTGATAATAATGGACTTATCTGTAAATTTTGTGAATTCAATATTCTTCTTTATACAGGATAGTGCGTCTTTATTATTATCAACAAAGTAAGCTTTTTTTGCTCCTCTGCTTAATGCTTCAATCCCAATACCGCCACTACCACTAAAAAAATCACAAAATATACAGTCTGGTAATTGTGTCTGAAGCATATTAAATAAAGTTTCTTTAATCCTGTCTGTTGTTGGACGTGTATCATTTCCATTTGGTGTAACAAGTGGTAATGATCTGGCACTTCCTGCAATAACTCTCATTATTCGTCCTCATTTCTTTACGCTCTAATTTTAACTCCCCTAGTATCTCTTTTTCCAAGTTTAATCTGATTAAGTGATAATGTCTTACTTTTATACTCAATCGTTGTTTCAATTGTATTTTGAGTATAGTAAACATCCTCAATAAAATCATTTGGTACTAATTTCATTCCACGTACTCCAATTGCGCCCTTCTTTTTTTCTGGAATTTCTTCAATTGGAAACCGTAGAAAATATCCTTCCTGGGTTTTTAAGACGATATTGCGCTGATCATGTACTGCTACAACACTTACTATTTCATCATCATCCATTAGTTTTGTAGAAGCTACGCTTTTTTTCATTACATCAAATTCACCACCATCTACTACTTTCATCATAGAAAGTTTGGTAACAAAAATCATTCTGTAAAGATTCAATTCTGTTTGTGATGCAATTGATATAATCTGTTCCTTTTGTGAGGAATAATTACTGATATTATCAATTGGAATACCCTTATCTCTAAATTTTCCAAATGGAATATCCATAACTTTGATTGTATGAAGTTGCCCGATATTAGTAAATACGCATATTCTTCCGATATTTTTGCATTTTAATACATATTTATTTTCAGTATCAGCAGCTTCCTTATTTCTTTCATAAGTATTAACATCAATGATTTTAGCATAGCCAAAGCGGTCCATCAGGAACATTACTTCCATCTCTTCCACTCTTGTTTCTTCTACTACGGCTTCTTCACAATTATCAATAACTGTACGTCTCTTTCTGCCAAATTCTTTTTTTATTGCGTCAAGTTCGTTCATAATAACTTGAGCCATTGAATCATGTCTTGCTAAAATATCTTCATAACGGAAAATATTAGCCATTGTATCTTCATGTTCTTTTATCAGTGCCTGAACTTCAAGACCAATTAATCTATAAAGACGCATATCAAGTATGGCATTGGCTTGCTTATCTGAAAACATAAGTTGTGCAGCCATTACTTTAGACTCTTTCGATTTGAACATAATACCAGACGTATTACCATTTACCAGACAGTCTTTTGCCATAACACGGTCTTTGCTGCCCCTTAAAATCTCAATAATTAGATCGATGACATTGCAAGCCTTTATTAACCCCTCCTGAATCTCTTTCTTTTCCAATTCCTTCTGAAGAAGATTTTTATACTTTCTAGTGTTTACTTCAAACTGAAAATCGCTACATTCCTTTAATATGCGTTTTAACCCCATTGTTTCAGGCTTCTCGTCACATATTGCAAGCATATTTACCCCAAAAGTATCTTCTAATCTCGTCTTTTTATACAACAGATTAATAAAATTGGAGACATTTGCATCTTTTCGCAACTCAATTACAATTCGAATTCCTTCTTTTGAAGTCTGATTGGAAATATCCAGAATATCCTGTGTCTTTTTTGCTTCTGCCAAAGCGGCAACATCCTGTAGAAATTTTGTTATATTAGCACCAATCATTGGATATGGTATCTGTGTTATAACAACATTAGTTTTGCCACCTTTACCAGTTTCGGCCTCTACTTTTCCACGAACCTTAATTTTACCAACGCCTGTTTCATAAATAGAAAAAAGTTCATCCTTATTCGTGACAATTCCACCTGTAGGGAAATCCGGTCCAGGCATAATTTTCATAAGTTCTCTCGTTGTAATCTTATCATCCTTCATATATGCTTTTAATGCATCAATTACTTCTGTAAGATTATGAGGCGGGATACTGGTTGCCATACCAACCGCAATACCTTCAGAACCATTTATTAAAATATTTGGTATTTTTACCGGTAAAACAGAAGGTTCTTTTTCTGTTTCATCAAAATTGGGTATAAAATCTACCACATCTTTATCAAGATCAGATAGAAAATGTTCCTGGGTAATTTTCTGGAGTCTGGCTTCTGTATAACGCATTGCAGCAGCCCCATCTCCTTCAATGTTGCCGAAGTTACCGTGACCATCAATAAGAGGCATCCCCTTTTTAAATTCCTGTGACATGACAACTAAGGAGTCATAAATAGAACTGTCACCATGAGGATGGTATTTACCCATTGTATCGCCAACAATTCTTGCACTTTTACGATATGGTTTGTCATATTTAATGCCAAGTTCGTACATATCATATAGAGTTCTTCTCTGAACAGGTTTTAAACCATCTCTTACATCAGGAAGCGCACGTGCAACAATGACACTCATAGCATAGTCAATATAAGATTTTTGCATAACTTCGGAATATTCTGTCTTTATAATATTCTCATTCATATAACGAAACCTTTCTAATTATTGGATTTAGATATCAAGTAATGCGTCAGTTGCATGTTCATAAATAAATTTCTTTCGTGGCGGTACATCAGTTCCCATTAACATCTCCGTTACTTCAGAAGCATATCTTGCATCTTCTATTTCAACTAGCTTTAACTTTCTTGTCTCTGGATTTAGAGTAGTCTCCCATAATTGTGTAGCATCCATTTCACCAAGACCTTTGTATCTTTGCAAAGTAAATGGACTCTTGTGAGTCTTTCGATAACGCTCTAAAGCCTTATCATCATAAAGATATTCTTCATTACCCTTTGAAGGCATAACCTTATAAAGAGGTGGCATTGCAAGGTAAACATGTCCTTCAAATATTAATTCTGGCATAAATCGATAAAATAGAGTTAATAGTAAAGTGGAAATGTGCGCACCATCCACATCAGCATCCGCCATGATAATAATCTTATCATACCTTAATTTGGTAATATCAAAATCATTTCCATACCCTTCTGAAAATCCACAGTTAAAGGCATTGATCATTGTTTTAATTTCAGCATTTGCTAATACCTTGTCTATACTTGCTTTTTCGACATTTAAAATCTTTCCTCTAATAGGTAATATGGCTTGATACGAACGATCCCTTGCTGTTTTTGCACTACCACCGGCAGAATCTCCTTCTACAATAAATATTTCACATTTACTTGCATCTTTCGATTCACAGTTGGCCAGCTTACCATTAGAATCAAAGGAAAACTTTTGCTTCGTAAGCATATTTGTTTTTGCTTTTTCTTCTGTTCTCCTGATTTTTGCGGCTTTTTCCGCACAACCTAAAACACTTTTTAATACTTCAAGATTACGGTCAAAATAACGTACAATTTCATCGCCGGTAACTTTACTCACAACTTTAGCGGCATCCTGATTATCTAATTTGGTTTTAGTTTGTCCTTCAAAACGTGGATCAGGGTGTTTTATGGATACTACTGCAGTCATTCCATTACGAATGTCAGCGCCAGTAAAGTTCGCATCTTTCTCTTTCAAAACTCCAAGTGTTCTAGCATAGGAATTTAGAACAGTTGTAAACATAGTCTTAAAACCAGTAAGATGAGTACCACCCTCAGCATTGTAAATATTATTACAAAAACCTAGTACATTTTCATGAAACTCATTCACATACTGAAATGCTACTTCAACTGTAATACCTTCACTTTCCCCTTTAAAATAAATAGCATCATGAATTATCTCTTTTGAATGGTTCATATCATTGATAAAACCAATCAATCCTTCCGGTTCATGAAATTCTATATATTCAATCTCATCTTTACGTTTATCTTCATATGTTATGAAAAGATTAGGATTCAGATATGCTGTTTCATGCAGCCTACTTTTTACTTCATCTTCCTTAAATCTAGTTTTATCAAATATAGTATCATCAGGTAAAAAATTAATTGTAGTTCCAGTTTCTTTTGTTTTACCTATTACAGGTAAAAGTCCTTCCTGAAGCAGTGTAACAGGATTCCCTTTTTCATAAGAATCTTCATATATATAACCATTTTTTTTGACACGAACAGTAAGTCTGTTAGATAAGGCGTTTACAACAGAGGAACCTACACCATGAAGTCCACCGCTTGTCTTATAAGCAGAGTCATCAAATTTTCCTCCGGCATGCAGAGTCGTAAAGACAAGACGTTCTGCACTCATGCCCTTTTCATGCATTTCAATTGGAATACCACGGCCATTGTCTTCAATCGTAGCAGAGCCATCTGCCTCCAGAATTACTGAAATCTTATCGCAGAATCCTGCAAGGTGTTCATCGACTGAGTTATCAACTATTTCGTATATTAAGTGATTCAGACCCTTTGTTGAAACGCTTCCAATATACATTCCCGGTCTTTTTCTGACAGCCTCTAACCCTTCTAACACTGTAATGCTAGAAGCATCATAGGTATTACTATTCCCCATAATTATTCCTTCCTTTGATAAAATTCTATAAAAATTATATCATAATTTTTCCAATAAGAAAAGAAAAAACACTACTTCTTGTAGTGTTTTAGCTCCTTAATACCAACCATTGTGTTTTATACATTTAATTTTTGCGTACATGCAATTGCAAGTGAACCTGGTCCGATATGGCATGCTATACTTAGAGATAAAGGATCTACATGTATAGCATATCCAGGAAAGATTGATTCTAATTCTTTTTTTAACTCAAGTGCAGCGGGCAAATTATTTGTATGAGCAATATGCAGATCAACATGAATGCTGTCTATACCACCAAAACGGTTTATAATATCATTTTTAATGGCATTGATCATTATTGTTTTTCCCTGATTTAGTGTACGTGCTTTTGCAAAAGCATCTAATTTTTCACCTTGTATCTGTAATACCGGTTTTATCTTTAACAGAGCACC
>CAZQTM010000041.1:7121-12905 GCA_964595855.1 uncultured Lachnospiraceae bacterium
CTTAATCCACTGCTCATTGGAATATGTACAATTTCATCATATTTTTTAAGAAGCATTTCCCATGTGTTGAGCACAGTATCAGGAGATGGCTGCGATGTCTTTATATCCGCATTATCTGATAACTTCTGATAAAATTCATCTTGCGTAAGGTTAATATCTTCAAAATAATCAACATTTTGGATGGTAAAGGGCATTGGTATTACGTTAATGTTCATTTGAGTAGCGAGTGATTGCGTTATGCCACTATTGCTATCTGTTACTATTGCTATTTTTTTCATCATTTTCCTCTTCTAAAACAATACATAATAAACATTCTACTTTTAGATAGTTCTAAAGTCAACCGAATTGATTTTGAAGCAATCGATTTTGGATAAAATGTTTGATAAAAATATATCATTTTTGCTGTAAATATCATCTAAATACTGGCTTGCCATGATTAGTATGGATGAGTCCTGGTAAATGTCACCAATTGCAAAACCAAGTTCACCACTTTGTCGTATTCCAAATAAATCGCCTGGTCCACGTAAGGAAAGATCCTTATCCGCAATATAAAATCCATCATTAGATTCCAATAATATTTTTAAACGTTCCATTGTTTTTGAACTGGAATTACCTGTTAGAAAAATGCAATAAGACTGATCGTTTCCTCTTCCGACACGTCCTCGTAGCTGATGCAGTTGGGCAAGTCCAAATCGTTCCGAATTTTCTATCATCATAACGGTAGAATTTGGAACATTTATCCCAACTTCAATTACTGTTGTTGATACAAGAATATCAATCTCCCTGCTTTCAAATCGTTCCATTACCTCATTTTTTTCTTTGGGAGCCATCTTTCCATGTAAGAATGCAATTATTACTTCCTTCGGAAATACTTCTTTCAGTTTTTCCGTATAATCCAAAACATTCTCAAGTCCATCATCATCATTGCTTTCAACCATTGGGCAAACAATATATGCCTGATGGCCTTTTTTTATTTCATTACATATAAATTGATATGATTTGTTTCTTAATTTAGGTTCAATAATACAATTTTTTATAGGTAATCTTCCTACAGGCATCTCGTTAATAACGGAAATGGACAGATTGCTATAAAGAATCATTGCCAGTGTTCTTGGTATTGGGGTAGCACTCATTACAAGTACATGTACCTGCCCACCTTTGTTTACGAATGATTCTCGTTGCCTTACTCCAAAACGGTGCTGTTCATCTGTTATAACAAGTGCGAGATCGTGATAATTCACCCCATTTTGTATTAATGCTTGAGTCCCAATAATAACGTTATATGTTCCATCTTCAATTCCAGAACGGGCCTTCTTTTTATCTTTTAAAGACATGGAGCCTACAAGTAATACTGGTTTAAAACATAGATGAAATTTTTTGGTGAATTCAGAAAGACTATCAAAATGTTGCTTCGCAAGCACCTCTGTAGGTGCCATAAGGCTACCCTGCCTACCATTTGCTGCACAAAATAATAACGCTAAAAAAGCAATAATTGTTTTACCACTTCCAACATCACCCTGAACCAGCCGGTTCATACAAACATCTTTTTGCAAATCCTCTGCTATTTCATTCCACACTTTTTTTTGTGAAGAGGTAAGGTTATAAGGTAATTCTTCGATAAAGCGGTTCGTATCCGCTACAGCTATTAATTGTTTATCAAATGGATAACTATTCTTTTCAGTTTGCTTTGTTTGAATTAAAAATTCAAGGAATTCATTAAAAACAAGCCTTTTTCTTGCATTTATCCAATTTTCTTCACAATCTGGAGAATGTATGATTTTAATCGCTTCACGTAAAGGTATCAATCCCAATTGCTTTATGTCGGCATCAGGAAGGAAGTCTTCCGGGAATGTAAAATCATGAAAAACAGTATTTACAGCCTTTTGGACTGCGTGATTTGTAATTCCTTTTGTAAGTGTATAGATAGGCTGTAAATGACCACAGATACGTTCATATTCTTCTGTCTTATAGACCTTCGGATGAATCATATGATAGCCAAATTTATCAATATGGATGAGACCTCTAAATATATAAGGAGTATTGGGAAGTATCATCTTTTTCAAATATGGCATATGAAAAAATTTAACATTTAAAGATGTATTTTCACAAATAACGACAATGCTTGTTATTGTATATTTTCCTCTCTTTATTGTTTGAAATGAATTAGGTTTTAATCTTCCAAGCACGCTAACCATTTCCTGATCCGTACATTTCTTTATATCCTTAGGCTTATCAAATATTTCAAAAGTCTTAGGAATATGAAATAGCAGATCAGAAATTGTATTGATATTTAGTTTATGGAACAGTTCGGCACTTTTCTCACCTATGCCCTTTACATTAATAATATCATCGTAAAAATTCATAATAATCCCCATGCCAGAGCTCTTTTTGATAAAGAAAGGCTGATAAGTCCATATTAATGAATCTATCAGCCTGCGTAAAATATATTTATTCTGCGGAAATAATATAATAATAAATTGGTTGTCCACCATATTGTAATTCAACATCGCAGGTGTCAAATTGTTCACTAATTCTGTCTCTGATTTCATTCGCTTTTTCTTCAGAGATTTCTGCACCATAATAAATACTGATTAGCTCAAGATCATCTGCCATCATCTCTTGTACCATTTTTAGTACAACGTCATCCATATCTTTTCCAACGGATAAAATTCCATTGTCACCGATTCCCATGAAGTCGCCCTGCTCAATTTTCTTATCATCTATCATGGTATCCCTTACAGCGTAAGTAACTTCACCAGTTTTAACATGTAAAATTTCTTCATTCATGATATTTTCATTTTCTGTAACGCCCATTTCAGGTACATAGTTAATGATAGCAGTTATACCTTGTGCAACTGTCTTAGTTGGAATTATAATAATATTTTTATCCTCAACTAAATATTTCACCTGATTAGCGGCTAGGATTATGTTCTTGTTATTTGGTAATATGAAGATATTATCAGCATTTACTTTCTCAATAGCCATAACCATATCTTCAGTACTTGGATTCATGGTTTGACCACCAGCTATGATATAGTCAACACCTAAGCTCTTAAAAATCTCATCCATGCCATCACCAACAGAAACAGAAATAAATCCGATTTCTTTTTTCGTGACAGGTTTAGTCGTTTCTTCTGTTAGCATAGAGTCCGTTGCTTCTTTTTCAGCCATTTTAATAACTTTTTCATGGTGTTCTAAACGCATATTATCAATTTTCATATTTGATAAGGCACCATACATTAAAGCTTTCTGAATCGCCATACCCGGATCATTCGTATGAACGTGAACTTTTACAATATCGTCATCCGCTACAACAACAATAGAATCCCCAATTGATTCAAGATAAGCCTTAAAATCAATTTCATTTTTTATGTTAAATGGACGTGAAATCATGATAATAAACTCAGTACAATAACCAAATTTAATGTCTTCTTCTGTAACTTCTCCTTTAAATTCAGATGCAACTGGTTTTACATCTTCAATGGTAAGATCAATTTCTTTGCCAAGGAATGCATCATATGCACCTTTTAACACCTGCATCAATCCTTGTCCACCAGAATCAACTACACCAGCCTGCTTTAGCACTGGAAGCATTTCAGGAGTCTGACTTAAGACATAGTCAGCATGTCTTATTATTTCATCGAAATAAGTTGCTAAATCCTCGCATCCATTCTCGGATAATTCCTTTGCTTTATCACTAGCACCTTTTGCTACTGTTAAAATAGTGCCTTCTTTTGGTTTCATTACAGCTTTATATGCTGTCTCAACAGCTTTTTCAATGGCATCTGTAATAATTGGAATATTTATCTCATCATAATCACAGATAACCTTGGTAAATCCTCTCAATAACTGTGACAAAATTACACCGGAATTGCCTCTAGCTCCTCTTAATGAACCGGATGAAATACATTTTGATAATGTAGCCATATCGGGTTCGTCTAAACCTGCTACTTCTTTTGCAGCCGCCATAATTGTCATTGTCATATTTGTGCCAGTGTCTCCGTCAGGGACCGGGAAAACATTAAGTTCATTGATCCATTCTTTTTTGCATTCCAAATTTTTTGCACCGGCCAAGAACATCTTTGAAAGCATCTTAGCGTCGATTATATTTAAAGCCACCTTTTGTTCCTCCTTAATCAATCACTCTTACACCTTCAACAAAGATGTTAATTTTTTCAATTTCTATTCCAGTAAATTCTTCAACTTTATATTTTACGTTGCTGATTAAATTCTCTGAAACAGCTAAAATGCTGACACCATATGCAACTATTACATGGAAATCCAATATCAGTTTATTATCTTCCATTGTTACAACAATGCCTCTTGTAATACTTTCCATTTTTAAAAGTTTTACAAGACCATCTTTCATATTTACACCGGCCATACCTACAATGCCAAAACACTCCATTGCTACACTACCGGCATATTGACCGATAACTTCTTTGTCTATTGTAATACTTCCCATATGCGTATTCATAGAAGAACCTTTCATATCGTACCTCCTTCTAGTAAACAAAATTTATTATATTATAACCTCTTTATATTAAAAATGAAACAGTTAAAATCTAAAACACAATAAATTGTTATTATTAACTATTTTTTACTTGCATTTGACTTATTCTTCTGATATTATACTAATGTTGTGAGTCTTAAAAGACCAATATCGTTTTAGGAGGTGTTAAAATGGCAAAATGTGATATCTGCGGTAAGGGCGTTCATTTTGGAAATAACGTCAGCCATTCTCATAGAAGATCCAATCATATTTGGAATTCAAATGTTAGAAGCGTAAAATGTAAGATTAACGGAGCAGCAAGAAAAATGCATGTTTGCACTAATTGCTTGAAATCCGGTAAAGTTGAAAGAGTTTAATTAATATTTAAAAGCTCATCTTAATGATGAGTTTTTTTATTTATGACAATAATATCGTACGCTCTGCGTACGATATTATTGTTGGGTTTTAGAGAATATTAAAACGGACAGGCTACCTGTCCGTTTTAATATTCTATCTTCTTTTTCAGTAATTCATACTGTTCATTTATATATTTTACCGTATCAACATCACCACACATATTATCAGGATGAAATATTTTAAGTAAGTCTTTATATCTTTTTTTCAAACCTAATTGATTGGTCACACCCTTAAAAAAATTAATATTATCAAAGAATAATGGTTCCTTTTTTGATGGGTTTTGCCTGTACAATTTCTTTTCACGTTCAAAATGCTTACGGTCTAGGTCAAGCTGACAAAAACCATTCTGTAAAATTTGTAACTTTTTATCGAAAAACAAATCCTCATCTTTCAAGCGTTTGCGTTCTGCCAGCACTTTGCTGTTAAGAGCTTTCATCTCTTCCATAAACACAAGACGTTCATTCAAAAATTTCTCATATACTCTCTGCTGTTCCTGTTTATCTTCTGCTAACCGCATACGCTCTTCAAAAAGAAATCTTTTTAATTCCTTCAATTCTTCTTCTGAAAGTGAGTCAATTTTTTTATGTGTATCGAAATTCATAACAACATCCTTTTTGTTTATGAACGATTACAATAATAGAGATTGTAGCCGGCAATCATTAACATAGCAATGATAATAATACCTATAATCTTATTAGAGATTAGAAGCATGAGCAACATCCCGATTGAAATCCAAAAAAGAATAAAACCGATTGTTTGTCGCATCTTAATTTCCTACTATTTTTCTTTACTATATCATATAGAAAATTTTCAAATAATTGACAATTATTTATTCTCTGGGAAAGCAATATCTGTTGCTTCATTATCGTCCATTA
>CAZQTM010000042.1:0-4499 GCA_964595855.1 uncultured Lachnospiraceae bacterium
TTAACTCTGCCCTTAAATGACTCGTCGTATTCACCATTTATCCAATACCTTAAAGGTATTAGTAAAACACATAATGCTACCAATAATAAAATACCAAGGATGCACAATATGATTATTCCTAAAACCTTCAAAATTGTAAGAAGTAAATTTATCATTGATTACTCCGATACGAAAAATGTCGCAACAGATAATCTTTCATGTCAGCATTACCTGTTTTTTTCCATACATCTTCAAGAATTTTCTGTATTAATAATAATGACTCATCATAACTGGTGGCAAAACCTACAATTTTTAAATCCAGTTTTCGATATATAGGCTGTTTTAATAAAGCATTGTGAATACATTCAAGCTGATCACTTGAATTCGAAATAATGATAAGAAAAATATTGAGTTGTCCTCTTCCGGTTCTGATCTTCCATTTTATTTTATTTATGTTCTTAACAGAATCGGAAACATAAAGATTATTGTAAAATTTTATCATATCTATTTCCAATCATTATATCCAAAAAGAAGACGTTCAAACGTCTTCTGATTGACTAGTAATATTTTTTGCATCCCCAAAGATTATTTCTTTTCAATTCTAAATATTCATTATAAGCCTTTTCTAAGATTTGCTTTTCGTTTGCAAATTTTAATAAATGAAACGCTTCGTGATATTTATAGAATCCTGAATCAACAAAATATTCCTCACGTTGTGGTTTACTGTAATAACTGTCAGCCATCATTAAATACCAATGTACGTCTTTCTCGACAGTATCTTCAGGTACGTTAAACGTATATTCGCTTTTACCAACATACTTTATTATAGATGCCTGTGCTCCAGACTCTTCAAGCACTTCTCTTAGTGCTGTATCCTTAAACTCTTCACCCTGTTCTACAGTTCCTTTTGGTAATACCCACCCCTCATACTTATTTTTATAATTCTTGTATAGAAGCAGAATTTTCCCACGAAATATAACCACACCGCCACAACTGGTTGCTTCAATCATTGCAATACCTCCTGATTTGGTTGGTGTGAATATGACATAATAATCTTATGCCAATTTAATTAAACTAATGATAGTATAGAACAAATCTGGTTTTAAGGCAAGCGTTTCTCAAAATGGTGAATTTTGCTACTTATACTTAAAGTATCCGTCAAAGATTCTTTTTGCAATTGGGACAGCATAGTCACCGCCAGAACCAATTCCTTCTATGATAATCGTAACAGATACTTCAGGATCATTCACGGGTGCAAATCCGGTAAACCATGCATGAGAATCTTCTTTTACTCCATTGTATTCCGCAGAACCTGTTTTCCCTGCAGCTTGATATACATCGTTCTTTAATTTTGTCGCAGTACCCTCTTGTACTACAGCAGTCATCATATTTGTTAAAATATCGGATTCTGTTTGGGTTAAAATTGTCTTATAAGTATCTGTTTTGAATTCTTTCACTAATGTGCCATCATTTGCAACTACTTTGTCTAAAAGCATCGGCTTCATAACAACACCATCATCAGCAATTGCATTCGTTATCATATTTAAATGGATAGGTGTTATCTGTGCTTTACCCTGTCCAATTGCAATCTGAATCATATCAGCATCAGACAAAGAATTGTCTACATTTAAATTACTAGTAGAATAATTAAAATCTAACGGAAGTTTCTGATTAAACATCAATTCATCTAATGTTTTACCATATTGATCTCTATCTAGTGATACCCCAATATTTGCAAATGATGAATTACAACTTTTAGCAAATGATGTTAAAAAATTCAATGCTCCATGGTTCGTTCCATGATAACAATTTATCTTAGTCTCACCCATTGTAAAATGTCCATTACATGAATATTTATAATTCATATAAGTATCGGGATTTTCTCTTATATATTCCAAAGCAGTTATGATCTTAAAAGTTGAACCGGGAGGATAGAGCCCCTGGGTGGTACGATTTAAAAGAACCGAGCTGTCTTTATCCTTTACATATTTATCCCAATCCTGAACAATTGTGTTAGGATCAAAGTCCGGTTTAGACACCATTGCCAGTATTTTCCCTGTTTTTACTTCTGAAACAATCACCGCACCTTTATATATTCCCAAGGAATCATATGCTATCTTTTGAAGATTCATATTTAACGTGGTATAGACATTATTTCCAGGATTTTTTTGGTTCGCTACATCATTTTCTACCTTTTTAGAAAGTGAGATATCAGAAGTTATTAAGTAATAATTAGCCTGATTTTCGATTCCTGTTTTACCTTTCGTAGAAAAGCCTACAACATGAGAAAATAAATTATCATAGGGATATTGTCTTTGCTCACTTTTGCTTGAAACAGAAACTGTTTGAGCCAGTATGTCACCATTCTTATCTAGAATGGAACCTCTGTAATTTTCTTGTGCAAGCATATTCTGACGAGAATTATAGCTATTATTTAATAGTGTCTGCTCATTATTTTTAACATAAATACAAAGATATACAATCATACTAAGAAAAAGTAATAAAAAGAAATATGAAGTAATGCGTATCTCTGGTGTTCTGTTTCTATTTTTTTTCTTTTTATATGAATTCTTCTTGTTCTTCATAAGAATAATCCTCTTCTTTTCCAATTAAAATAATGCCCTGAAGTATTGCAAATATCAGTAAACTGGTTAATACACTACTCCCTCCATAACTAACAAAAGGAAGTGTAACACCCGTTAATGGTATAAATTTAATGCCTCCTCCAACAGTAAGGAAAACTTGAAAAATATATATGATTCCAAGTCCACAAGTAACCAGTCTGTAAAATTTATTACGCAATTTAGCAGAAGTATTCATAATAATAAAGAAACAGGAAAGGCATACTACTAACATACATATTGAAAAAACAACACCAAATTCCTCAGAGATAGCAGAAAAAATGAAATCAGATTCGACGTATGGTATATCAGAAGGAGCTCCCTTTAACAGACCTGTTCCAAACCAGCTTCCACATGCCACTGCAAAAAGAGACTGGCTGATCTGGTATCCCTCATTTTCAATTACTTTGAATGGATTTATAAAAGCTTGTACACGAACCCTGACGTGTCTAAAAATCTTATATGATATAGCAGCCGCTCCACTGCCAGCTATGATACCAAAAAATAAATATAAATAGTTTTTGGACGCAATAAAAAGCATAAATAAGTATCCAATAAAAAATATTAAGGCACTCCCAAGATCCTTAGAAATTACTAAAATCATAACATGCACAGCTGCAATGGTTCCAGATATCATAACATCTTTGAATGAAGTAGATTCTGCTAAAAAAGCAGCAATGCAAAATACGAAAACAATTTTTACAAACTCTGATGGTTGTAAGGTGATCCCTGCTAACGTATAGGAAATTTTTGAACCATGTGTAACCTGTCCCAATATTAATACGATAGATAAGGCTATGATACCAACTGCTGTATAAATCCACTTTAAGTTAGCCATGAATCTAAATTTTTTCACTAAATAAGGAACAACCATAGTGATAGCAATGGATACTGTTACGATTCCAAACTGTTTGAATGCTTTTTGAAAATCCAGTCTTGTAAGTATGGTAAAGCCAGTCGAAATAAGTAATGACATATTATTTAAGAGACATCGGTCAATGCCGGGATATATCATGGTATATAATATGATGGAAGAAAAAATGACAATCTGCAAAAAGGCATAGAAAAATAAATAATCTATTTTACCAGTTCTAAGACTAAGAGTCATATAGGCAAAGAATTGGATAAAGAACATTTCAATATTTTGCCTAATATAAATACCGGTTTTCTTCTTTTCATTTTTCTTAACTACATTCAGAATACACTCAAAGACGTATAATATCATTAAAAAAGTAATAATGTATTTTGATAACTCAGTAATATAATATAACATATTGATTATAAAGCTCCTTTTGTAACATGACCTGTTGTATATTCTTTAATTGGGAATGTCTCCTTGTTCCTATATAATCCATTCATAAAATATTGAAGTATGGATATTTCTAATTCAGGATTTTCAAATGTAAAATCTAACCTAAAATTATGGTAACCATCATTCTCAAGGTTCTTCATCTCATTATGAAGCGATAATGGAAGGGAATTATATATTTCATTATAGCAGTGAATGCAATTGCAGAAAACCATATGTTCCTTTTTGTACCTGTCAAAAATTGACTGGTTAAATGAATTATTAGATTTATTACAGTTATCAGTTGTTTTCATAATACAATTAGCGCTCACCATCATTGGCAAATGTCCATAAACAATTAATTGAATATCGCTATCATTCAAATCATTTAGCTCATAGCGTGATAATTCTAAAGGTGCACAGATAGAATCTGCCTCTTTTTTAAAAAAATTAAGGGAAGCCTGATTCCATACATATAAATTGTGGTCAAAATCCTTTTTTATTTTAGTTTCTAAATTCTTAATATAGTTTAATTCATCCAAATTCTTAATTAAAACACCATTTATCATATCTGAATTTAAAAGGTTTGCAACATTAGAGAGATACTTTTG
>CAZQTM010000042.1:4599-8503 GCA_964595855.1 uncultured Lachnospiraceae bacterium
ATACTACTATAGGATGGATTATTAAAGGAAACCATGTCCTTTCCATTCATTTTATTATAATAGCCAGTACCTAAACTGGAGCGGACATAAAGTTTATTAAGAATTTCATTATCTTCTTTTGTAACCTTTATCATTCCATCCTGAATGTACAAATCAATATATTTTCGATAGATGGATGTGACTCCAGCTACGTATTCACTGCTTTTCATTCGACCTTCAATTTTAAAAGAATCAATGCCTGATTCGATTAATTGCGGCAATAGACTGACTGTACACATATCTTTTAAACTTAATGGATAAGTAGGTTGTTTATTTTGCACTGAAACATGATTCTTCATTACCTGATAGGGTAATCGACATGTCTGTGCACATTTACCACGGTTTCCGCTTCTCCCACCTAAAAATGAACTAAATAAACATTGTCCGGAATAGCAGTAACATAATGCACCATGAATAAATGTTTCCAATTCTACAGGTACTTCGTGTTTCATTTGATTAATCTCTTCTATTGTCAATTCTCTAGCTGGGACAATACGGGAAACACCAAGATCATACAAATATTTAGCACTTTCAATACTCGTTACCGTCATTTGAGTACTAATATGAATTTCCATAAGTGGAAAAAACTCTTTTAAATAAGGGATTAACCCAATATCCTGAATAATAACTGCATCTAACCCATGAGCATATAAATTTTTAAGAAACGGATATACCTTATTCCATTCTTTTTCCTTAATGAGTGTATTCAAAGTAAGATATATTTTTTTATTTAACAAATGTGCATAGTGAAGCGCCTTGATAATTTCATCTTCCTCAAAATTACCAGCAAATGAACGGGCGCCAAAATCTTTTCCACCTAAATATACAGCATCTGCACCTGCATTAAGCGCAGCAATAAAACATTCATAATTACCTGCCGGAGCAAGAAGTTCTATATTTCTATTCATACTAATTTAATCCTAACTTTCTATACTTCCAATTAAACCCAAAAGTAAAAAACGGAATCTTTGTGGATTCCGTTCCAAACTATAATTTTTATTTATGTTCTTTCAATTCTGTCTCAAGACGAATAATCTTTTTATCTTTTTCGTTGTTCTCATCTCTTAATGCTTTCATTGATTTTTCATTATTTTCCAGTTTAATCTGAGCGGCAATCAGTTCGTGCTTTAAGTCGTATATTTCCTTTTCTTTTGCCTCTAGATCTTCCTCAAGGGCAGATAGCTGTTTCTTAGCTTTAAAAAAATCGTCAGCAATATTCAACTGCATCAAGACATTTTGCATGTCAAGAGATTGCCTTCTATAACTATCTACCTTATTATATTCATTTGTCTTGCAATTAATATAGGAAGCAATTTTTTGTAAATATTCTTCACTCTCATATCCACATAATGTAAAAACTTTACCACCAATGATTACTTCGGTATCTGTTTTAGAAGCCATTATTTTTCCCCCGTATACTACAATATCTGCCATTAAATGTAGATTTATACACAATATATATTATATATCAAACTATGTTGTAATTTCAATACCTAAATGGGAATAAGCTGATTCGGTTACAACTCTTCCACGTGGTGTTCTATTTATAAAACCATTCATTAACAGAAATGGTTCATAAACATCTTCAATCGTTCCGGAATCTTCCCCTATTGTTGCAGATAACGTGTCTAGACCAACCGGACCTCCATTGAATTTGTTTATCATAGTAAGTAGAATTTTTCTATCTATATTGTCTAGACCGATTTTATCTACATCAAGTAAATCCAGTACGTTACATGCAACTTCTTTTGTAATAATACCATCATACTTTACCTGTGCATAATCACGCACTCTCTTTAAAAGTCTATTTGCGATTCTGGGTGTTCCACGACTTCTTTTAGCTAGTTCTGCTGCACCGTCTTCATCAATCTCTACATCTAAAACCTTAGAAGAATTAATGATAATTTCCTTTAATTCTTTTGCCGAATAAAATTCAAGCCTGTGTATTACTCCAAAACGATCACGTAGAGGAGCGGAAAGCAATCCGGCACGTGTTGTAGCACCCACAAGAGTAAACGGGGGAATGTCTATTCTAAGGGATTTTGCTGTCTGCCCCTTTCCAATCATTATATCGATGACAAAGTCTTCCATTGCAGGATAAAGTACTTCTTCCACCTGTCTGTTCAGTCTGTGTATTTCATCAATGAAAAGAATATCGCCTTCTTTTAGGTTATTCAGTATTGCTGCCATTTCTCCAGGCTTTTCAATTGCAGGTCCACTGGTAATTTTCATATTTACATTCATTTCATTTGCTATAATACCAGCAAGTGTAGTCTTACCAAGTCCTGGAGGTCCATAAAATAAAACATGATCAAGTGTCTCACCACGTTGCTTAGCAGCATCTATATAGACTTTTAAATTCTTTTTTGCATTTTCCTGACCAACATAATCCTTCAGGAAATGAGGACGAAGATTATTTTCATTCTTAATGTCTTCATCAAGTAATGCGGTTTCTATGATACGATCTGCCATAATTCCTCTTTTCTTAAGCATATATATTTAGATTAATTTTTTCAAGGCTTCTTTAATAACATTTTCAACTTTTGAGTCTTTTGTAATGGCAATCTGTCTTAGTATCTTGTATGAATCACTTGTGCTATAACCTAACGTAGTAAGAGCTTCATTTGCCTCGTTTCGTATAAGAATAATATTTTTATCATCTTCAGTGACTTCTGGGCTTTGTAAACCATTTAGTAAATCATCCGGTTTAATTTTATCCTTTAATTCTAGAATTAACCGATTTGCAGTCTTCACCCCAATACCCGGTGATTTTGATAATAATTTTGTGTCTTGTGATAGAATTGACATTCTAAACGTATCCCCATCCATTGAAGATAAAATACCAAGTGCATTTTTGGGGCCAATTCCACTGACTGATATTAATAATTTGAAAAGCTTAATATCATCTTTTGAAAGAAAACCATACAAAATGAAAGCATCTTCTCTTACACAGGTGTATGTATAGATTTTGACGGATTCTTCTCTTTTAACGGATAACGATTGAATGGTAGATGATGGCATATAGATATTATAACCTATATGATTCGTTTCAAGCACGATACAATCCTCTGAAATTTCAGTAATTTTTCCTATAAAATATGCGTACATCTGTGTTTCTCCCTAACTGTTATTCTTTTATTTGTGGTAAAATAATACGAAAATATGTTATTTCCTTTTTATCTCCCGAGATTAAAAGGATTGTGCCATCATGAGCTTTAACAATTTTTTGTGTTATGGATAATCCCAAACCGGAACCTGTCTTGTTTCTTGAAAGATCTTCAACTACAAATGGTTCGAAAATATGTCCCGCTATATTTTCATCAATTCCACCACCATTATCATAATAATCGATTTCTATTTTATCATCCATCTCTGATATCTGAAAGATAATCTGTGTTCCCTTAGGTGTATGAGCAACTGTATTGGAAATCAGATTTTCATATACACGCCCCATTTGCATCTTATCTGCATTTATAAAAATTCTCTTATCTGGAATTTGTACTTCCATATCATATCCGTTAACCCTAAGTTCTTCAAATTTTTCCGCAATATATTCTCTACTAAATTCACAAATATCCACTTTTTCAAAATCAAAAATGTAATCCGGATGCTCTAATTTTGAATATTCATAAAACTTATTAATTAGATTTCCAACTAGGACAGACTTCTTATAAATAATACTCAGATATTGCATCTTCTTTTCATCACTGATCAATCCGTCGGAAAGTGCTTGTGAATAGCCTTGAATAACTGTTATTGGTGTTTTCAGATCATGTGAAATATCTGCTAGCATTTTATTCTTTTCATCTGTCAGTTTGGAATTTTCATATTCACTTTCTGAAAGTCTTTTTGACATAATATTAAA
>CAZQTM010000042.1:8603-9679 GCA_964595855.1 uncultured Lachnospiraceae bacterium
ATATTGATAATCATTATATTGAGGAATACAAGAAATTTCTCCTGCTGTATACTCAGTAGGGGCAATTTGAGCTTTACTCTCATATATAATTTCATTTTTTTCATTTAAAACCTGTATCAAACTACCTTTCCCTAATAATTGTTCAACAGGAATATCCTGATATTTATCAAACAACATAGAAGTTTTATATGATATCAATTTCTTAAAGAGTGGCTCGCTAATGATACCACGCATATGATTTTTAGCCAGAAAATATATCATAGTACCAAATAAAATGATAAAGAGTGTAAAAAATATGTATCTTCTAATAAGTATTAAAAATATACTGCCTTTAATATGTTTATCTTTATTATGCTTCAATTTTATATCCAAGACCTCTCACCGTTTTTAAATATCGAGGGTTTTTTGAATCATCTTCTATTTTTTCTCGAATTTTTGAAATATGTACCATTAATGTATTGTCATCACTCATTAAATAATCACCATTTATATCTTCTAGAATCTGCATCTTTGTAAATATTTTCCCTGGGGTTCTCATAAGTAATAAAATGATTTTGTATTCCATCGGAGTTAGCGATATTAATTTATTTTTCTTTTTCAGTGAAAATGCAAGAGTATCAAGTTCCAGGTCACCAATTTCTATTTTAACATTCTCATTTTCAACTGTACAATTTAGCTCAAAGTAACGTCTAAGAGCAGATTTCACACGGGCAACAACCTCAAGTGGATTAAATGGTTTCGTTAAATAATCATCGGCTCCAAGGCTTAAGCCAAAAATCTTATCACTATTAAGATTTTTGGCAGAAAGTACAAGGATTGGAACGTTACTAACATCCCTTAATTTTTTAATCAATTCAAAACCATTTATCTTGGGCATCATAATATCAACAATTGCAATGTCTATTTTATTATTTTTAAAAATTTCAAACGCTTTTTCACCATCCTGAGCAGTAAAAATGGTATAGCCCTCATTTTCCAAATAAAGTCTTAATATCTCAATAATATCAAAGTCATCTTCAGCAATTAAAATATGAAATTTCATCATATGCTCCTCAATAAATATTTCTTATATTTTA
>CAZQTM010000042.1:9779-12694 GCA_964595855.1 uncultured Lachnospiraceae bacterium
GGTGCATGTTCTCTGGATGATCCACACCCAAAGTTTTTTGATGCAACAATTATATCACCCTTATTCATCTTCTTGAAAAAATCTTTATCAATATCTTCCATGCAATGCATTGCAAGTTCCTCTGGATCGGATGAATTAAGATATCTTGCCGGTATAATTACATCGGTATCTACATTATCTCCATATTTAATGGCGGTTCCATTTGCTTGTTTCATAATTTACACTCCTTCTTAAAATTATTGTACAGATTCAGGGGATGATATCTTGCCGGTAATAGCACTTGCTGCTGCGACTGCAGGACTTGCAAGATATATTTCTGAATTAATATGTCCCATTCTTCCTACAAAATTACGATTTGTAGTGGAAATACACCTTTCACCATCTGCCAATATTCCCATATATCCACCTAAACATGGACCACATGTAGGAGTGCTAACTACTGCTCCAGCTTCTATAAAAATCTTTAATAAGCCTTCCTGCATTGCATCTAAATATATTTTTTGTGTTGCAGGAATGATAATAACACGAATTCCATCTTTCACCTTTTTGTTTTTTAATATCTTAGCAGCACATCTTAAATCATCCATTCTCCCATTGGTACAGGAACCAATAACTACCTGATCAATTGCTATATCCTCTTTGATTTGTGAAATTGTCTTTGTATTTTCAGGTAAATGAGGAAATGCTACGGTTGGCTCCAGTTTCGATAAATCTATTTCAAATGTTTCATCATATACGGCATCTGTATCTGCTTCATAAATAACAGGTTCTTTATCTGAATGTTCTTTAATATATTGTAAAGTTTTTTCATCTACAGGAAAGATACCATTTTTACCACCCGCTTCAATGGCCATATTAGCAATTGTAAAACGATCATCCATTGACAGATACTGAATTCCATCTCCGGTAAATTCCATTGATTTGTATAATGCGCCATCTACCCCTATCATACCAATGATATGTAAAATAATGTCTTTTCCGCTTATCCATTTTGCCGGTTTTCCCTTTAATTCAAACTTGATGGCTGATGGAACTTTAAACCACGCTTTGCCTGTTGCCATACCGGCAGCCATATCGGTACTCCCAACACCCGTCGAAAATGCTCCAACTGCACCATAAGTACATGTGTGCGAATCAGCACCAATGATAACATCACCAGGTACTGTTAAACCTTTTTCAGGTAATAATGCATGTTCAATTCCCATTTGGCCTACTTCAAAATAATTCTTAATTTTATTTCTATAAGCAAATTCTCGTAAACACTTACAATGTTCTGCTGACTTTATATCTTTATTTGGTACAAAATGATCAGGTACCAACGCAATTTTATTTTTATCAAATACTCCTTTTACCTTCATTTTTTCCATTTCATGAATTGCCACCGGGCTAGTTATATCGTTGCCAAGTACCAAATCAAGATCAGCCTCTATTAACTGGCCGGCTTCCAAAAATTCTACACCTGCGTGAGCAGCTAATATTTTTTGGGTCATTGTCATTCCCATATAAAATCCTCCCTTTATTAATGTGACTTAATTATAACAAATGCGCCAAAATAGATATAATACATGTTATTTATATTTACTATAACTTGATGTTATGATAATATGAGTATATATAACTAATAAGATCTTTAGGAGGCATAAAATGCAAAACAATTTAAATCTATACTATATTTTTTATTCTGTTGCAAAATGTAAAAATATATCTGGTGCTGCTAAAGAATTATATATTAGTCAGCCAGCAATCAGTAAAGTCATTTCTAAATTAGAACAAAATCTTGACACTGTATTATTTATCAGAAATTCGAGAGGTGTAACGCTTACACCAGAAGGTGAATTATTATTTGATCAGATAAAATCAGCATTTCAGTGTATACATAATGGTGAAGAAAAACTAAAAATGGTCAATGAACTTGGAATCGGCCACCTTTCAATTGGTGTCAGCACAACACTTTGCAAGTATGTTCTGTTGCCATATTTAAGTGATTTTGTGAAGGAAAATCCTCATATTAAAATAAGCATATCTTCACAATCATCAACAGAAACCATTGAAGCATTGCAAAACCGTTCTATTGATATTGGCTTAATTGGATATCCTCAAACAATTAATTCTTTAATCTATAAACCAATTATGGACATTCATGATGTTTTTGTATCAACAAATAATTACCTTGAAAATTTGAGTAAAAGAACTACAACAACAGATTCACTAACTCAAAATGCTATGTTTATGATGTTAAATAAAGAAAATGTAACAAGAAAATATATTGATTCTTATCTTAATATAAACAATATTGAATTATCTAATGTTATGGAAGTTAGTAATATGGACTTATTAATTGAATTTGTTAAGATTGATCTCGGGATTGCTTGTGTAATTAAAGAATTTATAAAAGAAGAGTTGTCTGAGAACACATTAAGAGAGATAAATATCAGTAGTCCTCTTCCTACAAGAAAAATAGGATTTGCCTATAATGCAATTTCATTAAAGGAAAATCCTTCAGCTATGAAATTCATTGAAAGTTGTAAATAGAAAAAAAGAAAGATGCTGCAAAATAATGAAGTTATTTTGCAGCATCTTTTCTTATAATTAGTTATTGATTAATTTCTCATTTTCATTATTCCAGCTGTAAAGTTTACGAATTTCTTTACCTACCTGTTCAGCTGGATGTTCAGCTGCTAATTTCTTCATAGCTTTGAAATGAGCCTGACCACCTGCTTGAGACATATCAAGTAAGAAGTCTTTAGCAAATGTACCATCCTGAATATCACTTAAAATCTTTTTCATTGTCTTCTTTGTTTCTTCAGTGATAATCTTTGGTCCTGTAATATAATCGCCATATTCAGCTGTATTAGATATTGAATATCTCATTCCTTCAAAACCTGATTGATAAATTAAATCAACAATCAGTTTCA
>CAZQTM010000043.1:0-1992 GCA_964595855.1 uncultured Lachnospiraceae bacterium
TTTCATAGTTATTACTTACTGAATCAAAATTGTTGAAATTAGGTGCGGTAAATAAATCATAGCTTTCATACATGGAAAGCACGGTAGTCAGCATTTTACGAATCTGAGTATCTTCAATATTCTCAATATGTGTGTTCATATCCTGCTCAAATGCCTGCTTTGTTACAGGCAGATAGCCGGTCTTTGAAATGAAGCGAATATTTTGCTCAGGTGATGTTAACCACTTAATGAAAACGGAGGCAGCATATTCTTTCTTTTCATTTGTTTTAGATACCATTAGCCCACCACCACGCTGGAGGGCTATTTTTTGTCCACCCTCAAACACTGGATATGGCAGAATGTTGTATTCCACATTTTCGATAGTACCGTCTGCATAGGTAATACTATCACCATAGAAGTGACAAAAACAAGTATAGGAGGGAAAAAATAATGCCATTATTTGAAAAATTAGGTGAGGTGGCAAAGAACATTGGGGATAGAACCAATGACGCAATTGAAACGACAAAATTAAACAACAAAATTAATGGAGAGAAGTCAGCCGCCGAAGCGGAACTGAAGAAGATTGGTGCGTTTTATTATGAGCAGTATACCAATAGTGGAGACGTCGCACCGGAGGTCTTGGAGTATTGCCAAGTAGCAAAGGCACATTATGATGCAATTTTGGAAGCACAGGCTGAAATTAAAAAGAAAATGGAGGAATGATTATGAAAAAAATAATAGTTTTGGTTATTACGATAACACTTTTTATGACATTTACAGCATGTGGTGTAAAACAAAAAGTAGAGGAAAAAGCTCAGGAAAAAGCAGTTGAAAGCGTTATCAAAAATGTCACAGGTGGGGATGCAGATGTCGATATTGAAGGTGATAAGTATTCTGTTAACTATGGTGATGGTAATAAAGTTGAGGTTGGTGCCAATGAATGGCCTACCGGTGAATCTGTTGAAAACTTACCAAAGCTTGATAAGGGGAAGATTGAATCTTCTGTTACATTGGGGAAAAGCTGCGTAATCAGTATTGTGGATTTGGATAGGAATGATTTTGAAGAATATTTTCAAAAGGTAAAAGATGCGGGATTTACGGAAGATGCGTTTGATATTTGCAGTGATGAGAAGCTAGTACAATATCAGGCAGGATCGAAAGATGGTAAATTTATTACCATCAGTTATGAGGTTGAAACAAAAGCACTAACAATTATGGTTTCTAGTGAAGAAGAGTAGTTGATACTTTCATTTGTTTTAAAGGAGAAACATCTTGATGGAAAGCTATAGATAGGGGTGATATTTTATGATGACAGCATTTACTCGAAACTATGAGGATAATAGTACCGAGGCGGGATTTCAATTTACCTTTTATTGTGATGTTTGTAATGATGGCTACAAGACCAGCTTTATTGAATCTGAATCACAGAAGAAAAACAGCAAACTACGGGGCATTGGTCAGGGCGTTTGGGCAGTCAGTAACTTATTAGGTGGAAGGCTTTCTGATGTGGGTTGGGCAGTAGAGCGTGGTACCGATGTGCTATCAGAACGATTCAATGGCATGAGTGCCGAGTGGCAGAAAGAACACGAGCAGGCATTTATAAGGGCACAGAACGAGGCACAACAGCATTTTCACCGTTGCCATGGTTGCCATAGCTGGGTATGTGATGCAGATTACAATGAGGATGAAGAAATGTGTGTGGAATGTGCCCCTCGCGAGAATGTGTCAGTTGCCAAAGCAAAAGCACAGGCTATGCAGAGAAATTTAGATGATGCAGCCGCGAAGCAAACTGTCTGGAGTGGAAAGCTGGAACGGAAAACCAACGTATGCCCTGTTTGTGGTAAGCCGACTGGTTCCGGAAAGTTCTGCAACAACTGTGGAGCAAATTTACAACAGAAAAAGTGTCCAAATTGCGGAACAGTAGTAGCAAATGGCGTTCGCTTCTGTGGTGAGTGTGGTACAAAAGTGTAATATTCTAATCATTTATATAGAAGTCTCATCTTAATGGATAGA
>CAZQTM010000043.1:2092-3939 GCA_964595855.1 uncultured Lachnospiraceae bacterium
TATGAAGTATACATGGTGAGAGAAACCAATGATGTAAATATTAGTAATTCTGAAAGGGCTAAAATGGCTTATGATGCGGGAGCGCAAGTACTAGTTAGGATTCATGCAAATGGTTCAGAAAATCAGAATGTAAATGGTGCAATGACAATATGTCAGACAGAAAACAACCCATATGTATCGCTGTATGATCAAAGTAAGAAACTATCAAATTGTATATTAGATGCAATGGTAGAAAGTACAGGATGCCAGAAGGAATATGTCTGGGAAACAGATTCAATGAGCGGAATCAACTGGAGTTTGATACCAGTTACTATCGTAGAAATGGGTTATATGACTAATATAGATGAAGACCAAAAGATGGCGTCAGATGAGTATCAATATTTAATTGCAAACGGAATCGCAAACGGTATTGATGAATATTTTCAATAGGGGTGAACAGATGAAAAAAATAGGACTGGTAGGTGGGCTTGGCCCAGCCTCCACAATAGAATATTATAAAGGACTGATAAGTCTGTGCCAAAGGGAATATGGGGCAGATGTATATCCTGAAATTGTAATAGATAGCGTCGATATGAGTAGACATACAAAAGCATTCAACGAACAGGATTATTATTTAATAGGTGAATACTTAATAAAAAGTCTTAATAATCTCAAGTGTGCAGGAGCGGAAATGGCCGCAATTACAGCAAACACGGAACATATTGTCTGGGACAGAATATCAAGTCGTCTTCCATTACAAACAATCAGTGTTGTTGATTCTGTAATAGAAGAAATAATAAGACTAGATTATAAAAAAGTACTTGTACTTGCCACAGAATGGACAATGGCAAGTGGTTTATATGACAAGGCAATTGCTGGAGCAGGTATTGTTCCCGTACTTCCAACAAAAGATGATCAAAAGGTGATAGGAAACTTAATCTATCCAAATTTAGAAAATGGAATTGTTTTTCCAGCAGATAAACTAAAAATGATCGATATTGCAGAAAGATACATAATATCTGAAAAAGTAGATGCAGTATTACTTGGTTGTACGGAGATTCCCTTAATGATTAAGGATAATGATTTAAGCACTCCTGTAATTAACTCTACAGAAGTTCATATTAGGGACATTTATAAGAAAGCGCGAGGTAAATATGAATACAAATTTTAATGTTAACAGTTCGTTTCTTTATATTTTAGCAATATGTGTGATAGCATTTGTGCTTTTCCAATCCTTTTTCTTCTTGATCCGTGCATATCGGCATGGTAAAGAGATTGGAATTGCAAAGGAAAAACTAAATAAGACAATTATTTCAACATTGATTTTTACCATTGCACCGGCATTATCGATCTTATTAGGGGTAGTGACATTATCAAAATTTCTGGGAATACCACTTCCGTGGATTAGAATGAGTGTTATTGGAGCTATTACATATGAACTTCCTGCCGCTACATCTACCGCTAATGCACTCGGTATTTCACTTTCAGATAAGATAGCAAATCCAAGTACATATTCTGCAATTGCCTGGGTAATGACGCTAGGTATTATGCCAAGTATTGTTCTTCCTCCTATTTTAATGAAAAAGATTCAGGGAGGAATGATTAAGATTAAGACAAAAGACAGCAAATGGGGAGATATCTTTTTAACAGCTATGTTTCTGGGCATGATATCAGCTTTCTTAGGAATGGTATTTGCAGATGTCAGAAGTGGACTCAGTGGCTTTATTCCATTATTTGTACTGTTGGCTTCAGCAGGTATTATGGCTATTTGCGGCATTCTTGTAAAGAAGTGTAATATGAAATGGCTTGAAACCTATGCTCTGCCATTAAGTATGGTTGGTGCTATGATTTTTGCAATATTTATTACA
>CAZQTM010000043.1:4039-10823 GCA_964595855.1 uncultured Lachnospiraceae bacterium
AAAGCATTGACACCTATTTTAGATTCCCCCGTTATGAAACCGGCTTTTGATAATATTCTGCCATCACTTTTTGGAGGTCTTGCGGTAGTATATGTAAGTAAGAACTGGAAGATTTCCATAGCGCCACTTTTGTTTATGATTATTATTTTCCTTGCTGTGCCATCACTCTCTGGTTCTGTTGGCATACTTGTTCCGGTTGGTGTTTTAATAGCACTGGGAGCAGCTAGAATTATGTATAAGAAAGGATGGGTATAAAATGATTGGATGGATCATACTTATTCTCATTGTTATTTTTATTCTAGTCATTGTGGTTCGTGCGATAGCATTTAAACCAAATGAAATGGATCCTGTAAAAGAGAGCAGTATTGTGACTGACAGGGATAAAATTATTGGTGATATGGTTTCTATGATTCAGTGTAAAACCATCTCAAGCCGTGATGAAAAACTGGTAGACAGGAAAGAATTTGAAAAGTTTGAACTATTATTAAAAGAGCGTTTTCCATATGTACATAAACATTGCATTTTGCAGAAAGTGGGAAAGACGGGTCTTTTATATTTTTTGAAGGGGAATTCATCAGAAAAACCATCAGTTTGCATGGCACATTATGATGTCGTTCCGATTGAAGAGGATGGCTGGGATAAACCTGCTTTCGATGGAATAATTGAAGATGATTGTATCTGGGGACGGGGAACACTTGACACAAAAGGTACGCTTTGTGGAGTTTTAGAGGCCGCTGAAGAATTGCTAAGGAATGGTTTTATGCCAAAGAATGATATCTATTTTTCTTTCTCTGGAGAAGAAGAGATAGACGGAAATACATGTGTTGATATTGTATCATATTTGGAAGAGAAGGGTGTAACGCCTGCATTTGTTCTTGATGAAGGCGGTGCTGTTATAGATCATGTTTTTCCGGGAGTTAATAAAGATTGTGCAGCAATAGGCACAGGTGAAAAAGGTAGTGTCAATATGAATTTCTATATGGAGAGCGAAGGTGGTCATGCATCAGCGCCTCCAACACATACGATATTAGGTAAATTATGCGAGTCCGTAACTAGAATTGAAAAAAATCCATTTCGTTTTCAATTAACGCAGCCAGTTAAGGAAATGTTTGATACTTTAGGAAGATATTCTACCTTTTCTTATCGGTTAATTTTTGCAAACCTCTGGTGTTTTAAACCACTGCTTAATTTAATTTGTAAGAAGAGTGGTGGGGAATTAAATGCACTTATGAGGACAACCGTAGCAGTAACCAGGATGGAAGGTTCAAAAGCATATAATGTTTTGCCACCAAAAGCATCCTTTGGAATCAATTTGCGTTTAATTGGAAGTGATACCATAGATTCCGCTACTACATATTTTAAGAATATAATTAAGAATGATAAGGTCATCTCTGAACTTGTAAATGGTATGAATCCATCTATTTATTCTGATACAACATGTGAAGAGTGGAATAATTTAAAAAGTGTAATTCATCAGACATGGCCAGAAGCGGTTATTTCTCCATATTTAATGATGGCATGTAGCGATTCGAGACATTACTGTAGAATTACGGATCGTGTATATCGTTTTTCAGCAATGAAACTTTCGAAAGAGGAAAGAGGAATGATTCATGGAAATAATGAAAGAATTCCAATCGAAACGTTAATAAAAACAGTAGAATTTTATATTCGATTACTAAATACATTATAGGTGGAATATATTAATTACTATTTCCATAACATAGCAATAATCAGTCTATATGAAAGCAGGAATAGTAATGATAAGAAAGAAAAGACAGAATAAATCAAAAAATAATTGGATTAAAATAATAGGTTTTTTAGCCGTAATTATCCTTTTATTATTTGAGGGAAATGATATACTATGCAGCAAAGTATTCGATATAGATAATATACAAAGTACAGAAACACAAACCACTTTAAGTAAAACTACTCTGGTCAATGGCACTTTTCAGGTACATTATATCGATGTTGGACAGGGAGATGCCACTTTGATTACCTGTAATGATAAAGCAATGTTAATAGATGCAGGGGAAAATGATCAGGGTACAAAGATACAGAATTATTTACAAAAACAAGGTATAACGAAATTAGATTATGTCATAGGAACTCATCCTGACAGCGATCATATTGGTGGTTTGGATGTAGTAATCTATAAATTTGATTGTGGGACCATATTATTACCAGATTATCAAAAAGATACAAAAACATATGATGATGTTATAAACACCATGAAAAATAAAAATTATAGTAATACATTACCCAATGTTGGTGATACATATCAGCTTTCAGATGCTAATTTTACAATTATAGCACCTAATAATTATTCATATGGAGACACTACGAATAACTACTCAATTGGTATTATACTAAAATATGGTGATACGTCCTTTTTATTTACCGGAGATGCTGAAAATGAGGCAGAAGAGGATATTGTTGCAAATGGAATCGATATCTCTGCTGATGTTTATCAGGTTGGCCATCATGGTAGTTCCTCCTCCTCAACAGAGTTATTGCTGAATGCAGTAAATCCAGAATATGCAGTAATAAGCTGTGAAGAAGATAATAAATATGGTCATCCGCAGGCTGAGGTACTGAATTATTTTCGTGAGAGAGGAACAAAAGTATTTAGAACAGACGAACAGGGTACAATAGTAGCAACATCAGATGGTAAGAATATCACATTTAATTGTGCACCATCTGATACATGGAAATCAGGTAACTAAGTTTTAAATGAGAAAGAGAGGAATGTACGTATGCGAATTGGTATGGGATACGATGTTCATAAATTAGTTGAAGGCCGAAAACTGATCATTGGTGGTGTAATGATTCCAAATGAGAAAGGACTACTTGGCCATTCAGATGCAGATGTACTACTGCATGCCATTATGGATGCATTGCTTGGAGCAGCAGCACTTGGAGATATTGGGAAACATTTTCCGGATAATGACCCTGCATATGAGGGGGCGGATAGTATGGAACTATTGAGGAAGGTAGGCCAGTTATTAGACGATTCCTGTTATCTGATTGAGAATATAGATGCAACTATCATCGCACAAGCTCCTAAGATGAGACCATATATTGATGAAATGAGAAAAAACATAGCACAAAATTTGGGTATTGATATTTCACAGGTAAACGTCAAAGCGACAACAGAAGAAGGTTTGGGTTTTACCGGCTCATTAGAAGGTATATCTTCACAGGCAATCTGTATGCTTACAAGCCCGATTAATTTTGCAACCATGGATGTTACACAAAGCAATTGTGAAGGATGTTCGGGTTGTAAAAAATAGTCAATGTCTATTGACAAAAGTAAAAAAACTCCATATGCTAAAGTAGTAATAAGAAAAAAGCGTTGAACGAAAAAGTAAGAGATATCAGACACATCAGAGAGAGAATACCACCGGCTGTAAGTATTCTTTGTGAATATATTTTTGAAGTGCATTCGGGAGCTGACTGGGTGAATAATGAAGTAGCCTGGTACGTAACACCCACGTTACGGGTTTGAGGGAAGATTCATTAGAATCTTTATTAGAGTGGAACCGCGGATAACTTCGTCTCTTACAGAGTCGAAGTTTTTTTTGTGCGGACAATGAGCCAAGTGTCAAGTTTATTTGAACATTTGGCGAATGTCGCAACAATCGAGTAGGAACCTACTCGATTGCAAGTAAATATAAATTTAGTTTGTTTAATTAATCGGGAGGGTGGATATATGTCTTTTGTTAAAAATGTGAAAAATGAGATACAATTAATTAAAGAACGTGACCCTGCTATTCATTCTGCAATGGAAGTATTTTTATATCCCAGCTTTAAAGTTATGCTTCATTATCGAATTGCTCATAAGATGTATTTGAAGAATCATTATTTTCTAGCAAGATGGATATCACAGAGGGCTGTACGAAAGACTGGAATAGAAATTCATCCGGGGGCTCAGATTGGAAAAGGATTTTTCATTGATCATGGAAATGGTGTAATTATTGGGGAGACTACCATTATAGGTGATAATGTTACTTTATATCAGGGAGTTACGCTTGGTGGTACCGGAAAAGAACATGGAAAACGTCATCCTACTATAGGCAATAATGTTATGATCAGTGCAGGAGCAAAAGTACTTGGATCATTTACAATTGGAGACAATAGTAAAATAGGAGCAGGAAGTGTAGTCCTCGAGGAAGTGCCACCAAACTCAACAGTTGTCGGAGTACCGGGCAGAGTGGTGAAAAGAAATAATATGTTATTACCACAAGAAACAATGGATCAGTGTAATTTACCTGATCCCGTAAAAGAAGACATCTGTATTTTACAGAAATCAAATAGCGAGCTTACAAACAGGCTGTTAAAGATGGAACAAGAGATGAAGATATTACAAAAGGAGATTGAGAGAAAATAATATGAAAATCTATAATACAATGTCAAAAAGGAAAGAAGAATTTGTACCATTAGAACCAGGAAAGGTTAAAATGTATGTATGCGGTCCTACCGTATACAATCTGATTCATATAGGAAATGCACGTCCGATGATCGTTTTTGATACAGTCAGAAGATTTATGGAGCATAAAGGTTATGATGTAAACTACGTTTCTAATTTTACTGATGTGGATGACAAAATTATAAAGAAGGCAATTGAAGAAGGTGTTGATGCTTCTGTTATATCCCAAAGATACATTGAAGAGTGCAAAAAAGACATGGAAGCCCTGAATGTGAAGCCGGCAACCAAACATCCCCTTGCTACTGAAGAAATCTGTGGCATGCTAGATATGATTGGCACATTAATGGAAAAAGGATACGCATATACAGGAGATGATGGAACAGTATATTACAGAACCAGGAAGTTTAAGGATTATGGAAAGCTATCTCATAAAAATCTTGATGATTTGCAGGGTGGTAATCGGTCCCTTTTGGTTTCAGGGGAAGATCAGAAGGAAGATCCATCTGATTTTGTTCTCTGGAAACCCAAGAAAGATGGTGAACCTTACTGGGATTCACCATGGTGCAAAGGAAGACCGGGTTGGCATATAGAGTGCTCTGTTATGAGCAAAAGATATCTTGGAGATGAAATTGATATTCATGCAGGCGGTGAAGATTTGATCTTTCCACATCATGAAAATGAAATTGCACAGTCAGAGGCTGTAAACGGTGTACCATTCGCAAAATACTGGATGCATAATGCGTTCTTAAACATTGATAATAAAAAAATGAGTAAATCTGCAGGTAATTTCTTTACCGTAAGAGATATTGCTAAGAAGTATGATTTGCAGGTTTTACGTTTCTTTATGTTGTCTGCTCATTATAGAAGTCCATTAAATTTTAGTGCAGATTTAATGGAAGCAGCCAAAAATGGTTTGGATAGAATCCGCACCTGCGCAAAGCAGCTGAATGATTTGATAGCTGCTTCAAATGCTTCTGATGAAGTATCTGGGCAGGAAAAAGAAATGCTGAATGAATTGCAGAACTTCACGGCTCGTTTTGATGAAGCAATGGAAGATGATTTTAATACAGCAGATGCAATATCAGTGATTTTTGAACTGGTTAAATTTATTAATATAAATATTAAAAATATAAATAATAGAAAAGTTTTCGAAGAATTCAATAATGAATTATCAAAACTATCCGATATTTGTGGATTGATTTTAACCCAAAAAGAAGATATTCTTGAAGAAGAAATCGAAAATCTCATTGAAGAGCGACAGAATGCAAGAAAAGAAAAGAACTTTAAACGAGCAGATGAAATTCGCGACGAATTATTAAACAGAGGTATTGTACTTGAGGATACACGTGAAGGAGTAAAATGGAAGAAAGCCTGAGTCTTCTTACTAAACTAAAGCAGCAGTTTCAATGTGAAGAGGTGGATATCAGAACATATTCGCCACTTACGCTTGCTTTTCTTGGGGATTGTATTTTTGATCTGGTTATTCGTACCGTGATTGTAGAACGAGGGAATCGCGCAGCAGATAGTCTTCATAAGCAGAAAAGTGAGATTGTGAAGGCATCTGCACAGTCCTCTTTGGTAGAGGCCATTTTAGAGGATTTGACAGAAATGGAGTTGACAGTATATCGCCGGGGCAGGAATGCAAAATCTTATACCAGCGCCAAAAATGCTTCTATTTCTGATTACCGTAGAGCAACCGGATTCGAAGCATTAATGGGTTATCTGTATTTGACAAATCAGGAAGATCGGATGATTGAGTTAATCAAGACAAGTATGGAGAAAACAAATATAAGGGTATGATCCCTTGAGAGGATATCAAATGGAAGAGAAAGAATTTTCTGTAAAAGAATTTACCATCGAAGGTAGAAATGCAGTAATGGAGGCATTCCGTTCAGGAAAAACAATTGACAAAATATATGTTTTGGATGGCTGCCAGGATGGTCCTATTATTTCCATTAAAAGAGAAGCTAAAAAACAGGATACCATGATTAAGTATGTAGCAAAAGAAAGACTTGATCAAATGTCACAGACTGGGAAGCATCAGGGAGTTATAGCTACAGCTGCTGCATATGAGTATGCTGAACTTGAAGATATTTTTGAACTGGCAAAAAAGAAACAAGAGGATCCATTTGTATTTATATTGGACAATATTGAGGATCCACATAATTTGGGAGCTATTATTAGAACTGCAAATCTCTCCGGAGCACATGGAGTCATCATTCCCAAAAATCGCGCAGTAGGTTTGACTGCAACTGTTGCACGTACTTCTGCCGGTGCATTGAATTATACGCCGGTAGTTAAGGTTACAAATATTACTAAGACAATTGAGGAATTAAAGGAAAGAGGCTTATGGTTTGT
>CAZQTM010000043.1:10923-12691 GCA_964595855.1 uncultured Lachnospiraceae bacterium
GGATTTGAAAAACAGGTTTTAGATTTGTATCTTACAGGTATGGGATATGTTCAGATTGCCAAAGTGCTTGGCAGAGACGAAAAATCCACTGACAACGCATTACAGAGAATAAAAACAAAGATTCGAAAAGCAATTACTATATAGTCTACATCATCAAAAAATCCCATTCGAATTGCCCACTATCTCATTCAAGGGGAAAAACGAAAGGGATTTTTTTAAAGGACTACTGAATGAAATGAAACAATAAAATCATTTTGATACGCAAGAGGACTTATACATGCTACGGAAATCACTTGGCGTACAGTTATTGACCAGTTTAAACATCCGGATAAATGCAGATAATGATGTGAAACCTGATTGTAAAGCAACATCCGTAACAGAGATATTAGGATCTACCAGTAATTTTTCAGCAATGGCGATACGTTTTAAATTTATGTATTTATAAAATGATATATTGGTAAACTGCTTAAAAAGTCTTGTAAAGTGGTACTTGCTGTAACCGGCAAGTGCCGCCGTTTTGTCTAGAGAAAGATCCTCGGTACAATGAACATTGATATAGTTACAGATATTCATGAATTTATCAATGTATTCCTTTTGTTTTGATACTCCAACATCGAAACGGCTTGGGTTCTCAGTATGATTTCTCCCAATTAATACAAAAATTTCCATAAGTCTTGCATAAATAGCCGGCTCTGAAAGCGAGATATTATTCATATATTCGGTTGCGATTTCCATCATATAGCAATGTAATTCTTTATAAATTGTCGGAGAGTTATCGGGTGTAATTAGTAAAGCCGGTGATATGATCGATAGTACTGCTTCTAACTCCTTAAATGGATTTATATTGGAAATCTCAGCTTGAAAAATAATTCTTCTTCCTTTTGAAGCATAAAGATGGTGCATTACACCGGGACAGATAACAAGGATATCTCCAACGGATAAATTAAAATTATGTCCATTACAGTCTACCATATATGATTTTTCGAGTGGCATTATTATCTCAAGAGGGGTATGCCAATGAGAAGGGTAATCCTCACACTCGTCATTATTGTACAACCTTATACTCGAGTTAAGCCGGAAATTCACGGTTTCATGAATCCCCTGTAAGTTTTCTATCATACTTTATCCTCCCACTCACTAATAACGTATTACAATTTGGATGTTTTTGCAAGTTAAAAATTGCTATCAGATTGTACAATAAATAAAAGAAGTAAAATCTGATATACTATACAATATGTATACAACATTTTATTAATCAAAAATAATATTGTATAAAAATTATAAAAAACAACTTTAATAATAATCTATTTTGTGCAATAATTATTTGAGGATAATATGAAAAAGTAATTATTTAGAGTAGTTAAGCAATATCTTAAGTGATTTTATGGTCTATTATTGTTATAATAAATTGAAGATGTATATTTAGGGGGAATTTTGACGTGGAGTTTAAACATGAGTTAGTAAAAACAAATGATAATCTTCCATTTCGAATATTTGTATTTGAGGGGAGAGAAGGTAATTATAAGGTAGAAAAGCATTGGCATCCATCTGTGGAAATATTTCTCGTTTTAAAGGGGAATATCGATTTTTATATTAATTCACAGCATTATCCTTTAGAGAAAGGACAGTTTATTTTAGTTAATTCCAATGAAATTCATAGCATAGACTGCCCAGATCCAAACTACACACTGGTTTTACAACTACCAAGGAAAATATTCGAAGATTATGGGGAAGAGGATGATATTTTCTTTAAGAGTACCAGATATGA
>CAZQTM010000044.1:0-1757 GCA_964595855.1 uncultured Lachnospiraceae bacterium
ATGTTCTGTCCGTCTCCTTCATATCTGGGAATAAGATGTATATGAAAATGAAATACCGTCTGTCCTGCAATCTCATTATTATTCTGTACAATATTAAAACCATCCGCATGTAATGCCTGTGTCATCTTAATTGCCATTTTCTTTGCAAGGATCATCGCATCTGCTACCGTTTCATCCGGTATTTCGTAAATATTTTTATAATGATCTTTAGGTAAAATAAGAGCATGACCTCTGGTAGCCGGTCCTAAATCCAGAATAACCCTGAATTTATCATCTTCATAAAGTGTTTTTGAGGGAATTTCTCCATTTGCAATTTTACAAAATATACAATTGTTATCTTTCATTTATGCCTCCATAAAAACAAATATTTCATCTAAGGTACGTAACATTTTGAAATCACCCTTCATTTTCATTTGTCCGCCCATAAATGCTCTTTGAAATGTCATTCTTCCTGCAATAATATCATCCATTGTTTCATCCGATATGGTTGCCTCTACATCTGTCTTTTCAACGTTCTCTAAAGAGTATGTTGCATCTTTTGAATTCACTTTTATTACAAATGGCTTTTTCCCATTTCCAATAAGAAATTTATAGGAAGCCTTATATCCCGGCATTGGTTTAAAATGATTGGTAAACTCCTTAATATATACTTCGGATTCTATTGGTTCATTTCCACTCATCATACCACGAAACATACTAGCCAGTTCCTGTATATCCTCCTTTTGTCTCTGTACATAACCATCATCTGCTGCATATTGTGAAAGCTGCTCTGATTCCTGCGGTGTCAGGTCTATATTCTTAGAAACAGAAACCATCTGTTTTACTGCCTGATTGCTGGCAGGAAAACTAATTACCTGTTGCTTAATTGTACGGTATACATTTTCTGTCTTCTTTTCAATTAATTTAGTATATTCATCATTTAATTCTAAGGAAGCCGCGTCTGCTATATAACCACAGATACCACTGCATGGTAAACCACCGAGTATCTCCCAGGCTACTGACAAGTTTAACTTGCCTTCTCGCTCCCCATATGTAGTCGACATAACGATGGGACACATATATATTTTAGAGATTTTTTCTTTATCCGCATATAGCCAGCAGGCATCAAGAAACTGCTGCATATATCCACCAATACCATACCATTCTACTGTCGTTGCAAGAATAACGCCATCTGCATCTTTTAATGTCTGAGGTAATGTCGTGATTGAATTCTTTAATTCGCAAAGCATATAGCGCTCAACCTTAACATTCAACTCCTCTAATACACCCTGCATCTTATCAATGACATAAAGTGTTGGGTCATCCATTAATCCTCTTCCACCATAATAAATATTAACCTTCACTCTTCTTCCTCCTAAAACTCAGTGTCCATGTAATAAAAATTCCTGAAACCAGTCCACCTAAATGAGCCGGTACGTTAATATTACTACCTGCAAAACTACTGTAAATACAGTATGTTACCATAACTAACATTCTGGACAGTGATATTTCTATCGCATCGTTCTTTCTAATAACAAGATATAACATTCCACCAATTAATCCAAAGATTGCACCACTTGCACCAACAGATACCATGGATTCTTCTGTCAATAATTCATATAAGCAGGATGTGATGTTTCCCAATATTCCTGATATAAAATATACTGCCAGAAATCTTTTACTACCAATTACTCTTTCAATCATATCACCAATAAAATACAGTAAAAGCATATTACTGAAAATATGATCTAACCCCGAATGTAAAAAAATCGATGTAA
>CAZQTM010000044.1:1857-5018 GCA_964595855.1 uncultured Lachnospiraceae bacterium
AGTAGACTCTAAAATTCGTTCCGAATTTTATCGTTAAGAAATAAAACTTCGTTTTCAGAGTAGACTCTAAAATTCGTTCCGAATTTTATCGTTAAGAAATAAAACTTCGTTTTATTTCTTACATTATACAACAGTTGTTGTTAGTTTACCAAACTGTATTTCATCTTTTCTTTGAATTGTTATTTCTTCACCCGGATATAGGCGTACGCCATTTACAAATGTACCATTTGTGGAGTCCAGATCCTGTATTTTTATTACATTTTCTTTCTTTATAATCTTTGCATGAATTCTACTAATCGATGTATCATTTAGCTGGCAGTCAACTTCACCTTCAAGTTTTCCTATGGTTATTGGAAATTGCGTAAAAATATATTTTTTATGTTTACCATTTTCTTTCCAATTCAGTGCATATTCTGATATAGGCTGTTCCTGATTTTCATCAAAATACATAGTTTCTTCGTTATTGTTCCAATAGTCCTCAACAGAGGCTGATTGTAAGGAATTTCTCATTGAAAGTTCAAGCTGATTCTCTGCATGTAATCTATAGATACATACTAAATTGTAAATGAATTTAGTAAGCGAGAGTAATGCAAGTATAATAGACAGAAAAAATAAGTATGATGCATAAAAAGTATACTGTTTAACCAGTGCATAAATAATAATAGAAAGAATACTGAAAACTCCAAGACAAGCAGGTATTATCCATATTTTTATATTCTTTGTTTTTATTTTAGGCAATGCTTTTTCTATTACATCATTTTCTTTTATCTCATTTTCTACTACTACACTTTGTTTATTATTAACGGACTCTTTCATTACTCTTTCTTTTTCAATGTAGTTAATAAAAGAAGAAATAGAAAAGTAATCTTCTTTTGACATTTTATAGAATTGATAAGCGATATTAACTGCATATTCATCTCTATGGTTGGTCTTTTCTAATATAAAGTCAGCTAATTTATAATATCTACCAACTGTTTTGATTCCCAAAGTCATATCAGAATCATTATTTAGCTGAAACGGAATGTACAAAAGATTCAATTCTTTTGTCTCTAAGTCTAAAAACATATACTGTGGGTCAAGCAAGAAATATTCTTGTTTCAAAAGATATGCGCTAACATTTGTAAAAACTTGGCTTAGTTGTTGAAAAAGATTATAAATTTCTTCAAATGCCATAGTTTTTGCCTCATACTCTTTTAATAAAGATTTTTTATTCGAAATTTCATAAAAAAGTTGTGACTTATCTTCTAAATAATTTTCTTTACAGTAAAGAAGATTTTCTATTTTATTATTAAGCATCATTTTAAGTAAATATGATTCGCCTAAAGTTACAATATTATCAACAACTAAATAACTATGACCAAATTCTGTTTTTATTACTATTGACGGCACTTTATTATCTCCATACTATTTTGTTAACCTGCATTTTCTTATAAATGATACGGCATCTAATCTATTAACCTCACAATTACTTTCAGCAACTAACACATCCTTTTTATAATGGTGTAATTTTTGAAACAGGATTTCTATTTTTGATTTGGCACTTATCTTAATTTTTACAACATTAATATCTATCTGATAATCATATTTATTTGTAAATATCTGTTCGTCTAAGAGTTTTTCTAATTCTTGTTCGATTTTATCTTGTATCTGTAAATCAGAACTATTTTTTAAATGGCTTCCTCTTAATGCTGCAAGATAACAACCTTGTGAAATTGTACATTGATTATACAGAAAAAAACTGAAATAAATCACCAAGATATTTAATGCTATCGCAAAAGGCATGATTAGTGCTGCTTCTAAAGTCATATATGCGGGAAATTTTTTTTCTGTCATTTTTCTATATACCCCACTATAATAGTTGAAAACAATATAAATGGAATAAATGGCATTGTAACGCTCTTTCTAATATTTTTTATAAATACTAAAATACAAGAAACAAAAAATGAACCAAGAAATGCAATTATTATCATTAATAAATTACTATAGGGCATAAAAACAAAACCAGTAATCATTAACATCAGGCCATCCGCCATTCCTATTGATCCTTTGCTTATTTTACATACAAAAATTAAAACAAATCCTGGAATTAGTGATAATAATAAGTCAGTAATCTCCTTATCTTTAATAAAAATTTGACAAAGAGAATAAATAAAACCAATACTAATTCCTACTCCAAGTAAAATAATTGGTATTTTCTTTTGTTTTAAATCAATTATGGAACAAATAATTAGATAACAAATTAATACAATTAATTTCATAGATTTTTCCTATCCGCACTTACTGCATGGTCTTCGCTGTGCTACTTTTGATATTGGGATTGTTTCAATTGTTCTTTTAAGACCACTACAACGCACATTCGTATGATACCGATTTCCCTGTTCTGTAATATATACAAGGCCTAGTCCTCCTGACGCTCCACATCTCTCACACAATTGATATTTTTCTCCACTTCTATTTCGTAAAGAACTAATGCAATCTAAACTACAGCAATGTATTGAAATATTAAGATGACTACAACTCCTTGACCGGTGATAGACATTTCCTGTCTGTGTAATATAAACCCATTCTTCTTCCACTTCATCCGTAGCTATATTTTCATTCTGATATCCTGTCCATTTTCTAATACGACAATTGACAATCGTCTTGGATGTTGGGTAACTAATAAAAGGAATGATTGGTTGAATCGTCTGAACCTTTGTTAGGATAATAAGATCATTATGCGTATTCGTACTTTTTTCGGATAAATGGGATACAATTGACATTTCTTTGGCCCTCTGATGAAGTTGTGAAAGATTTTGTGCGTATTCACCAAATATTATTATAATGGATAAAATATTTGCAATAAAAAACAAGAAAAGTGGAACCGCTATAGCTGCTTCAACTGTAATGCTCCCACTGTTATCCTGGAAGAAAAATAATGACATCCTTTTTATGTGTAAATCAATAATATTAATGTAACTTTTTCGTTGTATATGAGGATATACCTGGAGAGAAGCTTTTTTTTCTATGGTTATTTTATTGTTATTATCCATTATTTTCCTTTCACAAAAAAGGACATCACTATTTTTCTTCCATTTTTACTCATATGAAAACCATCTGTTTATATTAATTCCATATCCATACCTGCTTGAAACATTTATATCTGCCTCTAATTGATAAAT
>CAZQTM010000044.1:5118-8119 GCA_964595855.1 uncultured Lachnospiraceae bacterium
TAATTCCATATCCATACCTGCTTGAAACATTTATATCTGCCTCTAATTGATAAATGCACTTATCTAGTTTAAAATAATGGTTTCCAGATGTTCTCCTTATATCCATTTCCATAATATCCATTAATCTTTTATTTACAGTCTTTTGGTCCATGCATAATAGAAATCCAGATAAGTAATTCTTATACTCACTTCCAGTACTGTTCGCTCTATATTCCCCTAAGTGATTTTTAAATGTTACCATCTGTGATAAAGGGGTATTCCAATTAGAAGAACTTTTTATGTTTACTAATTGATTTCCATCAAACAGTATCCTTAAATCCTTTGCTGTTTCAGCATATCCCCAGGCAAAAAGAATGGATAATTTTACTGCTTCCATTAATTCAGGATGCATGATCCCAGTTGTAACGACAATGGCAAGTTCTTCTGCCTCCATCTGCTTACCACTGTCTGAAAATAGGTATGCCATATTAATGGCATATCTTATTTTAAATATTTTCTCTGCAACTAATTTAAGATTTTCAGAATCGCTATCTGATCCAAACAATAAGTATTCAATTTGATAATCTAATTTTGAATTTTGCTTTGTTTTATTATAAAAAGCACATTTATCAAAAATATATGTATTAAGTAATTTTTTAGTTAATAAATTATTTGCAAAATTTTGACCCTTTAAAAGTCCAGACCCCTCATCATAATTTCTATAACTAATACATTCATTTAAATTGACCTTCTCTTTTGATATTTCATTAATATTCTTTATTGCATAGTTTAAAACAGTATATTGAGATAAATCTTCAACTGAATCCGCTGGATTACTAATGCTTACCGAATCTTGCTCTTCATCCTTATTAGCATTTATCTCATCTAAAATTCCATTAATTGATTCTTTCGTTTGCGAACGTCTTTTTTGATAATCATCATAATTCGTATCCTGGCTTACTTCATCTTCTATTAAGTTATCTAAATAATTAATTCCATATTTCTCTTTCACTAACTGAAGTATTTGATACTGCAATACACTACCATAATTATCAGACGCATAAGCAATTTTTTTCAGTGAAGCATTATCGGCATGTAAAGCAGTTAAGTCTTTGAATAGCGCTATATTATTTTGTCCCGGGGGAATAAAATTAAGATTCATATATTGTAATAGATGTGATTTGGTTAATTCTGAAGTATCTCCGAAGTTTCCATATGACGAATCAATAAACAAAAGATCATATTGTTCTAACATCTGCCTGTTATATTCTGCAAAGATACTATTAAGTCCAATGTCTGTGACACATTCAGTCTGAAACTTGATTGTCTTATATCTTACTCCTTCCACTATAGTAAGGAGAAATGATAATAATATACCTATACAAAGTGACAGATAAACTGTAATATATCCATTTTTATCTTTATTCATATATTAACCTATTAAATAGAATTTGCCTGGCTAGTAATCTTATCGAATATGTCTTTAACTAACGACGTCAGTTGTGATTTAAATATAATAACTAATCCAATCAGAACAACAATTATTAGAATGATTTCAACAGTTCCCATTCCTTCTTCATCATAAATAAAGTCTTTTACATTTTTTAATTTATTCATATGTATCCTTTCTATAATCCTCCAAAAGACATGTATGCCGGTATCATAATAATAATCATGACAACAGTTAACATGAGTATCATTGGAAATAATAATTTTGTTTGTGCTTCCTCTCCAAGTCTTTTTGCTTGCTGTTTTCTTTCCTCAAAAGCTATTTTTGTTTCATTGGTTAAAGCATAAACAAGTCCATCTGTTCCCTTGCGTAAGTTTTGAATTAATAAAGTTGACAGTTTCTTATAACATATTAAGCTACACCTCCTTCCAAAGTAATCGTAGCTTTCTGCTTCACTTAAGCCATCTTGCATTCGCTTATTACATAGAAGCAATTCTTCATATACAAATGATGTTTTACCTCCTTCCTTTTTGTGTGATTTATAGTCTTCTCCCATTTTTTCAAAAGCTCCACGTATTGTCATGCCAGATCCTATTAACAACTGTAATTTACTAACAAACTCTGAGTATTCCAAACTAAGAGCATTACTTCTTTCTTTATATTTTCTAACCAAATCATTATCCATTCCAATCCATGAAGTAATTAGTACGATAATAGATAAGATGATTAGAATTAATAAGATATGTCTGTCTTTTTCTTTCCATTCTATGTCCCTACCATTAATGCTATCTGGAAGTTCTAAGTATTCCTCCTGAATGCTTGTATCCTGCAACTTTTCAATACTATTTTTTATATCAGCCACTGTCTGTTCCTCGTATGTAAGCTTAGGTGAATATACGTGGACATTGATGAAAGTTTCTTGAATAAGATCTTGATACGAAATCAGCGCTTTTAATGTGATATCCTCTCCTTTATCATTGATTTTGGCTGTTCCAATACTTCCATCATCTTGAATAATATTATATTTATTACTTTCCCATTTAATTGTAAAAGGATAATTGTCTAAAGAATTAAATAGGTTTAAGGAGCTTGTTACATGATTAAGGCTCTCATTATCATTTAAGATTAACTCTGGCAGTTTATTAATTACCTCTTTCATCTTTAAAAGTGCTTCTTTATTGCTATATTTCCTTTCCTTTACCTCAACCTCTATATCATACTTTTCTTGCTTTTCAATATCCGCCATTATATCTAAATAGCGACTTTTGTTTCCATAATCATTTCGAAGTAGATAATATTTATCAATAATTTGAGGGTTCATCCGCTGATTAATAATATAGAGAATAATAAAAATGCAAATTGACATAAAAATAAGTAATAGATATCTTACTTTTTTATTGTAATATTCGCATACTAACTGCTGTCTGTTCTTTCCCGGCATAAGACATGATAAGTTTCTTTCAAGCTGTAAGGAAATTAGCGGTAATCGCCTTTTTTGTTTATAAGTTACTATAATGTTAACTATTTTTTTTGTGATTATATTTATTACCTTATTCATAAAACCTCATATTG
>CAZQTM010000044.1:8219-12662 GCA_964595855.1 uncultured Lachnospiraceae bacterium
TTAACTATTTTTTTTGTGATTATATTTATTACCTTATTCATAAAACCTCATATTGTTATGTCTGTAATTTTATTTGAGAGTTGTACGGAAAATAAATACAGAATCATGCATACTGTCATTACAATCCTTCCAAACAAATTGTTATATAGGACAGAAAAAAATCCTTTTGCTGTCAATTCAATATAAAAAATAATAATAAATGGTATTGCATTCATAAACTTTTGTTCAAACTTCTGGGCACTTATAATGGTTTCAATTTCCTGTAGCACTGAAACTTTTTCTTCTATTATCGTTATACTGGTTTCAATTATTTCTTTAATATTCCCGCCACTTTGTTTTCCCGTTAATAATATACTTGCAAAATCTTTAATATCATTGACACCACTTCTTTTACCAAGATCTGTTAACATCTCTACTAATGTACGGTTATTGTGGATTCCTTTTTTTATCAGTAATAATTCATGTGCTATCAGACTATCCTGACCAAAAAAAACTATCATATCTCTGTGTGATTCGAAGAAAGCATTTTCGAGTGAATATCCTGCCTGTACAGAAGAATTTATTGAACATAAGGCTTCTTTGAATTGAATATTTAAGTTATTTTTTCTATTTTTACAGAGCTCTTTATTTTTATATTTCAGGTAAAACAGTATAAATGGAAGAAAGCATGTTGTAATAAAAATTGAACGGTAAAAAAAATATCCAAATATAGAAACTAATACACAGCCTTGTATGGTATATCGGACTATTTCTTTCCATGTCATTTTGTAGAAAGAGTAATCTATCTTCTCTGTGTCTTTTCCGTTACTATCATGCAATACCTGCTGCCTTAAGCTTTTCTTTATGCATAAGTTCCCCAATTTTAACAAGACTCCCTTTTACCTCTTTTTTTTCTTTATCATTGGCTTCAATAAACCTGTAAATAGTATTTATCACAATCTCATTATCTGTTATTCCACTGATCTCTGATATTTCCAAAACCTTTCTGGTTTTGTCACGTAATCTGCCAAGATGTATTATGATATCTACACCACTACATATCTGCCTTCTTATGGCATAGATAGGAAGTTCAACAGCCATTAATATCATGGTCTCTAAACGTGATAAGGTATCTACGGCACTGTTGGCATGTACCGTTGACATACTACCATCATGTCCGCAATTCATTGCAGAACATATCATATCCATCGCCTCACCGCCTCTGACCTCGCCTACAATAATTCTGGTGGGTCGCATTCTAAGAGATGTTTTAATAAGATCTCTAATAGTAATAGGTTTACAGTTCTCTACATTTGCATTTTTTGTTTCTAAACGAACAAGATTATCTATTCCCTGAATCTGTAATTCGGCACTGTCTTCAATGGTAATGATTCTTTCATCCTTTGGGATAAAGGATGATAATGCATTCAGAAATGTTGTTTTTCCACTACCAGTACCCCCACTGATGATGATGTTATAACCAGCTATAACCAACTTTTTCAAAAACATAGATGCTTCCTCTGTCAAAGAACCTATCTCTACTAACTTACTAATTTCTAAGGGTTTTTCCGGAAAACGACGTATGGTAAGTATCGGACCATTAATTGCAACTGGATTTAATACAACATTAACACGCGACCCATTATATAATCTCGCATCTACTATAGGAGAAGATTCATTTACAACTCTGTTGCATTTTGCAACAATCTGTTGAATAATGTGTTTTAACTTTTCCTGTGACTCAAATTGCTGATTTATTTTATATAACCTTCCTGATTTCTCTATAAAAATGGATTGTGAGCCATTTACCATAATTTCTGTTACATCCGGATTATCAATTAAGTCCTGTAAAATATCCAGCTTTCGTAATGAATGGTAAATCTGTTTTCCTATCATTATTCTTTCATTAATTGAGACATAATTAATTTTCCCATAGACGCTGATTTCTTCGGCTATCATTTCTTCAACCTTATCATCAGACACTTCTCCTAAATACTCTAGTTCTTCTAGTATTTTTGCTCTTATGAAAGTTACTGCATCATCGCTGGTTTTACTCATAAAATTCCTCCTGAATTATATTTCTCACATAATCCGCCAGTTCTCCTGTTATTAATTTATCTATTGTTATCTGTGCGTATTTAAAATCCGGTAAAATATGTTTTTTTGTTTTAAGCAATAAATCCTCATAGCTACACTGATTCAGCATGGATTCATATTGTTCTATCTTGGCAACTGCATATTCATCTTTTTTTAACATGCAATATATCACTGAACTTTGGCGAAGTATGTCGTATAGACCTTGAACGCTGTCTGATAAGTCCAATAACAAATACTCATAATCGGAATATCGTTCAATTTCTTTTAATAAATGAATCCATTCGTTTCCTGTAATACTAATCAAATCCATCTGATACATCATGGGTGGTAAAATATCCAGACCATTCATTTTTTCGATCATACTTCCCATTAAGTACTGAAGTCCTTTTTTTCCATTTTGGAGATAGTAAAGCAAATCGGATATATCCTTGGTAAACTTTTTGTTTAATAAATGACTAAGCCCAGAAAATCCTTCCATGTTTAAATATAGCGTTCTATATTTTTTAGATAACATTTGACCCATTATTAATGCAAAAGAGGTCTGATATGTTCTTTTAACTGGTGTATAAAATGAAATAATCTTCAAATCATTCTGTCTCGATATAACACCTTGTGTAACATTCCCTTCTGACACCAGTATCAAAATTTTCTTAATAATATTTTCACAATTCTGATATTTATAAACAGATTTCAAACCTTCTGTATTGATAACACCGGTTTCACTCAGAATAATAATTTGAACATCGAGCATTGAGTCTGCGTCAGCTAAACTTTTTTCTCCAATTAGGGCCACATCTATTTTTTGTTGCCTATTAAACTGTTGCATTTTTTCTATGCTTGAAAATTTTCTTACTTCAAATGGGAAATCATTTCTCATCTTAAGATAGTTAATAAATTGTATAGCATAATTTTCTTCTTGATCATAAATGGCCATAATATGATTCATACATATTTCTCCCAATTACTAATATAGCGCTTATGAGAACTGGCAATGACAACGTGATTGTGCTCATAAACTTGTTATTATTATTTTGATAGTATGGAATAACTTTTTTATTTGAAATACATGTTGACAGATATGTCATAAGATAGAAGAAGCGGTTAAAGATATTACCCAGATATAACATTTTAGCAAGTGAAAAGATTGCTGAAATAAGAAATGATATATAAAAGACCTTAAGAAACTGTTCCAGTGATAAGTAAAAACATAACAGACAATACAACTTGATATCCCCTGCACCCATAGCCCCAATTTTAAAAATAGGATAAAAACAAATGATTAGAATTATGATTAAGGGTAATTGATTAGTTATCAGTCTTATAGGATCATGAAGAATCCATTGAGTAATTGAAATTAAAATACCAATTACAATCAGCTTATTTGGAATCTTTCTGTAACGAAAGTCATAAAAGACTGCCATACAAAGAATACATATTAGAATAATATTATTCAACGCTTTTCCCTGCTTGTCCTAATTATCTTTGAATAACGTGAGCCGAATGGCCCGAGAATAGAAATAAGAAAACTTAATATTGCTTTGATATGAAAAGTATATCATATGATACAAATTTGTCCATACTATTTTTTAAAAATATTAATTTTTGGTAAAAAGTTACAATACAGAATAGATCTTAATACCATAGAGAAGTAGAATCCCAGGAAATCCAAGGCCTGCAGATGTCAAAACGGTTAATGGATTAATACCAATACTAAATTCCATACCCTGCCATAGTAGCGTCTGGTTAATTAGATAAATGGCAATTGTTCCTAAAACACCTCTTAAAACAAAGTTAATGATAATAACTGATTTTCTTTTAATAGCGATAAATAATAAAACAATAGCAATTATGATTACGCCTAAGATAACAAATCCTTCACTTTGCATTTTTGTACCTTATTAGTTAGATTACTTTTATATATGTTAAACTTGTTTCCTTTATACCCTAAAATTTTTTATTTAATGTATATTTTTTCCTTATCTGACTATACTTAGTAAAAATAGATGTGATAAGTATGCATGCTTTTGCAGTATACTGGAGGATGTTATGAAATTTCATTTTAAGGAACGGGAAAATCCGATATTTAATGAAGGTCCAAAAACAACACGCGAACGATTGCTTGAGGACCTTGAGAAGACAAAATTTGAATTGGATACTGCTTACCGGGGCTTTGATTATGTTACAGATCCCGATTTAATTGACTGCTATATATATGATATCAATGGAATTTTGAAACGATATAAGTTCTTGTTAGAACAAGCGGAGGAAATGAATTCCATAACCAAGTCCTCCGATTATACATTATCAGACACAAAAACCTCGGCTACTGTTCTCACCTGATAAATCCTCTGAAATACTGTTCTTACC
>CAZQTM010000045.1:0-6417 GCA_964595855.1 uncultured Lachnospiraceae bacterium
GCTTTTTGCTTACTGATTTTAAATGGCAGTATCAGACTTGGAGTAAATTCCCCCTGCACTCTCTCTTCAAAAATAATATAACTTCCGCAATGCGGACACTTTGAAGCAGAAGTAAAATCACCAATTTCTAAAGGTGCTCCACAGTTAACACACTCTGTCATCACCGTACTTGGTATCTTTTCCTCTGAATCAAGACTTTCACAGTGAGGGCAGTACATGGTTCCCTTATCTGGGTTATAAACTGAATTACCGCCACAATTTTTACATTTAAATATCAATCTTTATCCCCCTATTCTGTTCCCATTGAAATGGTCTGTAAATCCTTAATTAACCTTTCTACATGTTCCTTCTTTGTAGCAAATGAAGTACAAAAACGAACTGCATAAGACGTAGTATCTATTCTTTTTTCATGGGAAAAACAATAACTTTTTGCTAATTTATTTAAAATAGCATCTGGCATAATAACAAATATTTGGTTCGTATTATTTTCCACATAAAACTGAAATCCACAATTCATAAATGCTTCTCTTAATAACTGCGCCATATCATTTGCATGCCTTGCTAATTCAAAATATAAGTCATTTGTAAATAGTGTTTCAAACTGGATGCCCAAAAGTCTTCCCTTAGCTAACATTCCACCCTTTTGTTTTATATTGTAACGGAAATCCTTTTTTATCTCATCATTCATAATTACGACTGCCTCACCGAATAATGCGCCCACTTTGGTGCCACCAATATAAAAGACATCTGTTAAATGTGCAATATCAGAAAGAGTTAAATCGTTCCCTTTTGCAGTCAGGCCATACCCTAGCCTTGCACCATCCAAAAACAAATATAAACCACACTCTTTGCAAACACTGCTTATTTCCTGTAACTCTGATTTTGTATAAATCGTACCAAGCTCTGTTGGATTAGAGATATAAACCATTTTAGGCTGTACGATGTGTTCATAGGCCTCATTATTTATATGTTCTTCGTATGATCTTTTTATTTCATCTGCAGTTATTTTTCCATGTTCACCGGTAAGTGTAAGAACCTTGTGTCCTGTTGATTCTACGGCACCCGTTTCATGTACATTGATATGTCCGGTTTCAGCACACAGCACTCCCTGGTAACTCTTAAGGATAGAGCTGATTACTGTTACATTTGTCTGGGTACCTCCCACAAGAAAGTGAACATCTATATTGTCATTCTTACAAGCTTTTCTTATCAATTCTTTTGCATGTTCAGAATAAGAATCTGTTCCATAACCGCTCGTTTGTTCCTCATTGGTCTCAAAAAGTCTTTGCATAATTTCTTTGCATGCACCCTCTGAATAGTCATTCTCAAAATGTATCATTACCAAACTCCTTTTTCCTACATCCTTTCTGGTGCGGAAAATCCCAGTAAATCAATTGATGTCTCAAGTATATCTCTGCATAAAACAAGTAATGCTATATAGGAAGCCTTCTTCTTTTCATCTTCCTGTGCAATGATTTTTGTTTCATGGTAAAAACTGTTAAACGCATTTGCCAGATTATAAATATAAGCACATATTTTATGTGGTGCAATCTCATCAAAAGATGCTTCCACCGTTGCATTAAACTTTGTAATCTCAAGCATCAGACTCTTCTCTAGAGAACTATCTGCTTCCATCAACATAATGTCTTTTAAGTCTCCACCCATTTCTATATATTTTGAAAGAATAGATTTTATTCTGACAATCGTATATAAAATATAGGGACCAGTATCTCCCTCAAATGAAGTAAACCGGTCAATATCAAAAATATAATCCTTTGATGCCTGATTCGAAAGATCTCCATACTTAACAGCAGAAAGCCCAACAATTTTGGCTGTTTTCCTAGCTTCCTCTTCATCTACTTCACGATTATCTGTTATCTTTTTATACATCTCATCGTTAATATCCTGAATAAGTTTTTCAAGACGCATTACTCCGCCTTCTCTGGTCTTGAATGGTTTGCCATCTTTTCCATTCATGGTACCAAAACCAAGAAATTTAAGCTTTGTATCATCTGTTACAAGTTTTGTTTTTCTCGCACATCGAAAAACCTGTTCAAAGTACAGATCCTGACGTTTATCCACTACATATATAATCTCATCCGGGTGTATTTCCTTCATTCGTTCCATTATGGTAGCAAGATCGGTGGTATTATATAAAGAAGCCCCGTCTGATTTTAAAATCATACATGGTGGAATCTCTTTTGTATCGGTATCCTCTTTCACATCCACAACAAGTGCATTATCACTTAAATGTGCATATCCATTTTCCTTCATATAGGAAACCATTCCGGGTATTATATCATGCACATCACTTTCACCCTTCCAAAGATCAAAGGAAACATTTAAATTTGCATAATTCTTCTTCAAATCAGTTACAGAAACATGAATAATGTGATTCCAAAGCGCCCGGTACCCTCTAACCCCACTCTGCAATTTAAAAGTAGCATCCATAGCCTTTTCCTTATAAACTGGATCTTCTTTGGATTTTCCGGATGCGGTAGGATATATTTCCTCAAGTTCTGATATGGTAAATGGCGCTTCTTTTGGGTATTCACCTTCATAAGACTCGTCAAAATATACATATTCCGAATGACGTTCTTTTAGTTCCGTAATAATAAGACCCATTTGGAGTCCCCAGTCGCCTAAATGAATATCACCAATTACTTCATGCCCGGCATATCTCGCGATACGTTTTATACTTTCACCAATAATAGCAGAACGTAAATGACCTACATGAAGTGGTTTCGCAACATTTGGTCCACCATAATCAACCATGATTTTCATTTTATTCTCTGGATTTTCCAAGCCGAACTTATTATCATTTTGCATTTCTTTTAAATAATTACAAAGAAATGAATTCCTTATTTTTATATTTAAAAACCCGGGTGCTACTGCATCAACGGTCTCAAATATGTCACTTTCATTTAGAGATGATGCTATCTCTCCTGCTATCATAATTGGAGCTTTATGATATACCTTAGCTAAAGCCATAGCTCCATTACACTGATATTCACATAAATCAGGGCGGTTTGACAGTGATACTTTTCCGTATTTTTTATCATAACCGGCATGTTCAAATGCATTTTCCATATATTTGGATATGATATCTAGTATTTTTTCCATTATAACCTCCTACTCAGACATTAGTTTATCATAATCTTTTTGTTTTTCCAATTCCTGTAACTGCTTTTCTCTTTCTATCTTAGAATATGGACACCCACAATAATCCTGTCTGTATAAATTATATTTTTGTGATAATTGAATCGATTGCAAATAACCATTCTTTTTTTTAAAGTCAGATGGTAAAAAAGCAATGCCTTCTTCTTTCCCTATGCGTTCTCCAATTTCATTCAACTTAGCTGCATTTTTCAGCGGGCTAATCGTCAAAGTCGTTGTAAAATAATCCATGTCATTTAATTTCGCTTGTCTTGCTGTCTCTCTTAGTCTGAGTTCATAACATAGGAAACAACGTTCGCCGCCTTCTTTACATTGTTCATAGCCTTTGACAGTATTAAGAAAACAGGAAGGGGAATATTCTCCTTCCATATATTTAATCTCATTATTATCTTCTTTATTCAGTAATTCAATCAGTCTTTTTTGTTCTTCTACCCTTTTTTTATATTCATTGTCTTCTACTATGTTAGGATTGAAGTAGAACAATGTAACATTAAAATAACTTCTTAGGTACTCAAGGCAATAGCTGCTGCAGGGTGCGCAGCAGCTATGCAAAAAGAGATTCTTCTTTGTACCTTTTAAATTCAGAATAATGTTATCAAGTTCTTTCTGATAATTCTGTTTTTTATTGTCCACGACGATCTACCTTTGCAATATCTATGAGATTCAGTTCACTTGAATTCTTAGCATGTTCCATACTGGTAACCAGTGCACGTGCAGTATCCAGAGAAGTCAAGCAGTTTACGCCAGTCTCAATAGCAGTTCGACGTATCATGAAGCCATCTCTTGTCTTATCACGTCCCTGTGTTGGTGTATCAATAACAAGGTCAATTTTATGACCTAATATAAGGTCCATAACAGTAGGGGATTCCTGATTTATCTTATTTACTTTTCTTGTCTTTACTCCTGCATCCTTAAGAGCCTGAGCTGTGCTTCTTGTTGCATAAATTGTATAGTCAAGTTTTTCAAACCTTCTGGCAATCTCTATGGCTTCCCCTTTATCCGCATCTTTTACTGTAATAATCATCTGTTTATATTTGGGAAGTCTGTAACCGGCTCCAAGAAATGCTTTATATAAAGCTTCATTAAAATCTGCTCCAATACCAAGACATTCACCTGTTGATTTCATTTCCGGTCCAAGGCTGATTTCAGCACCTCGTATCTTCTCAAAGGAAAATACAGGCATCTTGATTGCTACATAATCAGCTTCTTTCTGTAACCCGGGTTCAAATCCTAAATCTCTAATCGTTTTTCCTATAATAACCTCTGTAGCTAAATCAACAATAGGAATACCAGTAACTTTACTGATATAAGGAACCGTTCTCGAAGAACGAGGATTGACTTCGATAACATATACTTCATCACCTACTGCAATAAACTGAATGTTAATCAGTCCTATTACATGCAAAGATCTTGCCAACTTGGTTGTGTAATCTTCTATGGTATCTTTCACTTTCTGGGAGATAGTCTGTGCCGGATATACCGAGATACTGTCTCCTGAATGAACACCTGCGCGTTCGATGTGCTCCATGATACCTGGTATTAGAATATCTTTTCCATCACAGACTGCATCCACTTCGATTTCCTTACCCATAAGATATTTATCTACGAGAATCGGGTGATCCTGTGCAATTCTATTAATGATTTCCATGAACTCTTCTACTTCTGAATCAGAAATTGCAATCTGCATTCCCTGACCGCCAAGTACATAAGAAGGACGTACAAGTACCGGGTAGCCCAATTTATTTGCGACTTTTTTCGCTTGCTCTGCTGTAAAAACAGTTCCACCGGATGGTCTTGGGATGCCGCATTTTTCAAGTATCTCATCAAATAATTCTCTATCCTCTGCAGCATCAACGTTTTCGGCACTGGTACCTAAGATTGGTACACCCATTTTCATGAGACTTTCCGTAAGTTTTATAGCGGTTTGACCACCAAACTGAACGACAGCTCCATCTGGCTTTTCTATATCTACAATATTTTTTACATCTTCCGGCGTTAATGGTTCAAAATATAGTTTGTCTGCTATATCAAAGTCTGTACTAACTGTCTCAGGATTATTATTAACAATGATTGTTTCATATCCTGCCTTTGAAAATGCCCATGTTGCATGTACAGAACAGTAATCAAATTCAATACCCTGACCAATACGAATTGGGCCGGATCCTAAAACGAGTACCTTCTTTAATGGTTTTGAGACTAATGCCTCATTTTCGCCTCCGAATACAGAATAATAATAAGGAGTTGTTGCTGCAAATTCAGCTGCACATGTATCAACCATTTTAAAGGAAGCCGTAATATGGTATTTGTTACGTAATTCTTCAATTTCTTTCTGTGGTCTTTTTGATAGTCTTGCGATTACATTATCCGGGAATTCCATTCTCTTTGCATCCCATAATAATGTTTCCGACAATTCCTCTCTACATAACCGTTCTTCCATCTTTACCAATGCTGCAATTTTATCAATAAACCAAACATCAATCATGGTAATCGCATGTATGGTACTATAATCAATTCCTTTACGAATTGCTTCTGCAATGACGTAGATTCTCTGATCATCTACTACTTTCAGTCTTTCCTTTAACTTATCAGCGTCAAGCTCTGTAAAATCATAGCTTCCAAGATAATCGACGTGTTGTTCCAGGGAACGGAGTGCTTTCATCAGAGCTCCCTCAAAATTATCGCAGATACTCATAACCTCACCAGTAGCTTTCATCTGTGTGGTTAATGTTCTCTTTGCAGTGATGAACTTATCAAATGGTAAACGTGGCAACTTTACTACACAATAATCCAGGGTAGGTTCAAAACTGGCATACGTCTTTTTTGTTATGGCATTCTTTATTTCATCCAGGGTATATCCAAGTGCAATTTTAGCAGCAACCTTAGCAATGGGATACCCTGTTGCTTTTGATGCGAGCGCAGAGGAACGGCTTACACGAGGATTTACTTCAATTACACAGTATTCAAAACTGGTAGGATGAAGTGCATACTGTACGTTACATCCACCTGTAATTTCAAGCTCATTAATAATATTCAGTGCAGAACTACGTAGCATCTGATATTCTTTATCGCTTAGTGTCTGGGATGGAGCTACTACAATACTGTCTCCTGTATGAACACCAACTGGATCTATATTTTCCATATTACATACAGTAATACAATTTCCTACACTGTCACGCATTACTTCGTATTCTATTTCTTTCCAGCCTGCGATACAACGCTCTACTAAAACCTGTCCAACTC
>CAZQTM010000045.1:6517-12451 GCA_964595855.1 uncultured Lachnospiraceae bacterium
TTAGAATTGACAAGGACAACTTCCATACCTTCTTCCTTTAAAGAACGGCATGCCTGAGTTCCAGCATAATCAAACTCTGCAGCCTGACCAATTACAATTGGTCCTGATCCGATAACTAACACTTTTTTTACATTCGGGTTCTTAGGCATTGTTGTTTTCCTCCGTCATTTGTTTCTTATCCATCATATTAATAAACCGGTCAAATAAATAACCTGAATCCTGTGGTCCTGGGCAAGCTTCTGGATGGAATTGTACTGTAAATATATTCTTTCCTATATACTTCAGTCCCTCATTGGTTCCATCATTTACATTTATAAAGGCAGGTACCGCAATATCTTTATTCATATTATCTGTATCTACTACATATCCATGATTCTGAGACGAGATATATACTTTTCCAGTTGCTATATCTTTAACCGGATGATTTCCTCCTCTATGTCCATACTTCAACCGGTGCGTATCTGCTCCTGTTGCAAGAGCCATCAACTGATGACCCAAACAGATTGCAAAAATTGGGATATCGGTATCATAAAGTTTTTTAATTTCCTTAATAATTTCTATACATTCCTTTGGATCACCAGGCCCGTTACTTAACATTATTCCATCTGGATTATCACTAATGATTTCTTCTGCACTTGTTGATGCAGGGTACACGGTTACCTCACATCCTCTTTTTGCAAGAGAATCTGCTATATTATTTTTAGCACCAAAATCCATTAATGCTACTTTTCTTCCTATTCCGTTAAGTTCATGCACCATGGATGGTTTTTTTTCTTTTATTCCTTGATCGTAATTCTCCTGGTTGAAAACAATACTTCCGGCAATCTGGCCATTATCAGAAAGTTCATTTGAAGCTGTTACGTTATATTTTGATTTACATGTAACTTTATCCACCACTTTTCCTGTCGTATATGTCTTCAGTTTCGGAATAATATTTTTTAAATCATAATTTTCATCTGTTGTAATCATTCCATTCATAGTTCCCTTTTCACGAAGAATCTTCGTTAAAGCCCTAGTATCAATGGATGCAATTCCCGGTATTTTCTGCTCTGTTAAAAATTCTTGAATCGTCATGTCACTTCTAAAGTTACTAGGTACCCCGGAAAGCTCTTTTACAATAAATCCATCTGGCCATGCCTGCCTTGACTCCATATCCTCACGGCATACACCATAATTTCCTATTAAAGGATATGTCATACAAACTGCCTGTCCAGCGTAAGAGGGATCTGTCAGTACTTCAAGATACCCTGCCATGGAGGTATTAAACACAATTTCACTAATTACTTCTTTTTCGATACCAATGTGTGTACCTTCAAATACCGTTCCATCCTCTAAAATCAAAAATGCTTTCATCTAGGTTCCTCCTGCTCTCGTAACATATTCTGATAAAGTATAGCATAACTATTTTACCCATTCAATGTAAAAATAAGATACTTTCCCAAAGAAAAGTCCTTACCATCTTAATGATAAGGACTTCATCTGGAAGAAAACTTCCATTACTTTTCTTTTTTATTATTTGTTTTAGCTACCATTGTCATACAAATGATAAACACCACTATATATAAAATCAATGTAACATATAAAACGGATTGGTAACCTGTCGGGTTAACCTTGATTATTTCCTGTGTTCCGTCTGCTAAGGTATGGGTTAATTCCTGTTCCTCACCAAACTTCTTAACGATAAATGTTGCTAACTGATTTCCACTAAGACCTGCGAATGCCCATGCAGAAAGGGTAATTCCATGTATTGCACTAATGTTCTTCATACCATAATGATCAGATAACAAAGTAGGAACATTGCTGTATCCACCACCGTAACCTGCATTTACAGCAAATAATAAAACCAATACCAAAACAACAAGGAACGGGGTTTCTCCCATATTGGAAATACCTTTTGTTAAAATTACTAATCCTGTTGCTATAATAGACATAATGAAGATAGTCTTATATATTGTGTTTCTATCCTTCATGGAATCTGCCCATGCTGAGAATCCCAAACGACCTGCAGCATTAAATACTGCTGTCACAGAAGAAAGAATACCAACAATACCAACTAAACCAATACATTTAATAATCATCTTTTCCTGAGAGATTAATGCAAGACCACAAGTAATATTAATATAGAACATTAACCAGATTCCGATAAACGTAATAGGCTTTTGTTTAATAACATCAAACGTTTTTGCTCTATTCTCAGCACCAGTTTCTTCATGCCATCCGGCAGGTTTCTGTAAAAGTAAATGTCCGATGAACATCATAACGAAATATGCTGCAGCTAGAATAAAGAACATTTTATATACACCACCATCACCTAATGATCCTAAAAGTGACTGCATGATTGGACTGGCAATAGCCTTTGCACCACCAAATCCGGCAACTGCAAGACCAGTTGCAAGACCTTTCCTATCTTTGAACCATAACATCAGAGTCTTTACTGGTGAAAGATATCCTGTACCAAGTCCAATACCCATAACAAAACCATAAAATACGTAAATACCAATCAATGCAACGATACTTCCTTTATGTAAACCACCATACCAGATGCATAAACCGGTTCCAGCCATACCAATCGTAAAGCATATCGTCGCAATCAATGACGATTTATGAATATCTTTTTCTACTACATTACCTAAAAATGCAGCAGACATACCTAAAAAGAAAATTGCAAAACTAAATGCCCATTCTGTAGCCCCTTTTGAAAATCCAATATAATCTGCTATTTCCTGACTGAAAATTGACCAACAGTATACTGTTCCAATACTAAAGTGTAATAACAATGCAGGAATTGCAGCGCGTACCCATTTGTTCTCAAATTTACCCATAATAGTTACCTTCCTAATTTCTTAATGTAATGAGAATACCAACCTGTAATATTCTACATCCGTCTAGTAAATATTGCAAGAAAAAAAGATGTGTTCTGACAAAAAGAACACATCTTCATAATTATTTAAAATATTTAACACCTGACTCAAATATTTGAAGGTCCTGTTCCCCATAAATGTTAGTTGCAACAGATACATCTCTTCTTTCTGAGTGTGCCATTTTTCCTAAAATTCTTCCATCTGGAGAAGTAATACCTTCAATAGCTCGGAAGGATCCATTGATATTGTACTCCTCATCCATGGTAACATTGCCATCCATATCGCTATAAACAGTTGCTACCTGACCATTTTTAAACAATTTATCCAGCCATTCATCAGAAGCAATAAAACGTCCTTCACCATGAGAAGCGGGATTTACATATGTTTTACCGACTTCTGCATTCATAAGCCATGGAGACAAATTAGAAACAACTTTTGTATAAACCATTTTTGATATATGACGGTTGATTGTGTTAAACGTTAATGTTGGAGAATCCTGTGTCTGCCCAACGATTTCGCCATCCGGCACAAGACCAAGTTTGATAAGCGCCTGAAAACCATTACAAATTCCAAGACACAAACCATCCCTTTGCTGCATTAACTGTGTAACTGCTTCCTTAATTCTCTCATTTCTAAATGCCGTTGCAAAAAACTTAGCGCTGCCGTCAGGCTCATCACCTGCTGAGAAACCACCTGGGAACATAATAATTTGAGACTGCTTAATCGCTTTTTCGAATTCGTCAACGGATTCTCTAATTTGTTTTGCGGTCAGGTTTTTAAATACTCTGGTTTCTACGTTTGCACCTGCACGTTCAAATGCTTTTCTACTATCATACTCACAATTTGTACCTGGAAATACTGGGATAAATACTGTGGGTTTTGCAATTTTATTCTTACAAATGTAAAGCTTATCAGAATGATAAAGAGGTGTCGTAAGAGCTTCTTTTGTTTTTTCTGCCTTCGTTGGAAATACCTTCTCTAATTTACTACCCCAAGCTGTTATCGCATCCTCTACCGATAAATTCATGGATTTATAAGTAAATACACCGCTATCATTTACTGTTCCGATAAAGTCGTAGTCATAGTTAATCTCACTATACTTATTTGCATCAACTTCTGCCACAATATCACCAAGAGCTCCACAGAATAAATCCTCTGCATTTATCTCATCAGATACGCTAATTCCCATTTTATTACCAAAAGCCATTTTGCTGATTGCAGCTGCAATACCATACGCATCTAAAGCATAAGCAGAAACAATAACCTTCTCACTAATTAGTTTTTCTATCTTATCATATAATTTCAATACTTTTTCATATACCGGAATATCATAATCATCTTTATCAATAGCAAATCGAACTAATTTATTACCCTCTTTCTTTAATTCAGGAGTAATAATATTTTCTGTCTTGGCAATATCGACAGCAAAGGAAACGAGTGTAGGTGGAACATCTATTTCATTAAATGTACCAGACATACTATCTTTTCCGCCAATGGATGGTAAACCGTAACCAACCTGTGCATCAAAAGCACCAAGCAGAGCTGAGAATGGCTGACTCCATCTTGTTTTATCCTCTGTCATTCGCTTAAAGTATTCCTGGAAAGTAAACCTGATTTTTTTATAATCCCCGCCGGTAGCAACAATCTTCGCAATAGACTGGGTAATCGCATAAATGGCTCCATGGTATGGACTAAAGGAAGATACAAATGGATCAAATCCATAGCTCATCATCGTAACAGTGTCTGTCTTTCCTTTCAGTACAGGCAATTTCGCTACCATCGTCTGCGTTTCAGTCAACTGATACTTCCCACCATATGGCATAAGGACACTGGCTGCACCAATCGATGAGTCAAACATCTCGACCAATCCCTTTTGTGAGCATACATTTAAATCACTAAGCATAGACACCCACGCCTGTCTAAAATCACCCTCATTAATTGATTCTGATACCTTTTCTATCATAATATCTTCCAGGCAGTTTTTCTCTTTTTGTGGAATGGAAACCTCTACTGATGTTTCCTGATGCGCACCATTGGTATCTAAGAATGCTCTGCTTAAATTTACTATTTCTTTTCCACGCCATTTAAGAACAAGTCTTGGTTCTTTTGTAACAACAGCAACTTCAACAGCCTCTAAATTTTCCTGTGCTGCATACTCTAAAAATTTATCTACATCTTTCTTATCAACAACGACTGCCATACGTTCCTGGGACTCGGAAATGGCAAGCTCCGTTCCATCAAGTCCTGCATATTTCTTTGGTACTTTGTCTAAATCAATTGTCAGTCCATCTGCTAATTCACCAATTGCAACGGAAACACCACCTGCACCAAAATCGTTACATTTTTTTATTAAGAGGCTTACTTCTTCCCTTCTGAAAAGTCTCTGAATTTTACGTTCGGTAGGCGCATTACCCTTTTGAACTTCAGCGCCACATGTCTCAATACTGGATTCTGTGTGAACCTTACTTGACCCGGTTGCTCCACCGCAGCCATCTCTTCCGGTTCTTCCGCCTAATAAAATAATAATATCTCCAGGGTCTGAATTTTCACGAATAACATTCTTTCTTGGAGCCGCACCCATTACTGCTCCTATTTCCATTCTTTTGGCAACATAATTAGGATGATATATTTCTTTTACATAGCCTGTTGCGAGTCCAATCTGGTTACCATAAGAAGAATAACCGCTTGCAGCTCCTCTGACTAATTTTTTCTGTGATAATTTACCTTTCAGAGTAGCAGACACTGGTACTGTTGGATCTGCAGCTCCCGTTACACGCATTGCCTGATATACATATCCACGTCCTGAAAGTGGATCTCGTATTGCTCCGCCAAGGCAGGTGGCAGCACCACCAAATGGTTCTATTTCTGTAGGATGGTTATGAGTCTCATTTTTGAAAAATACAAGCCATTCCTCTGTAACAGGTCCATTACCATAGTCCATCTCAACCGGCACCACAACAGAGCAGGCATTGATTTCATCAGAGACTTCCATATCTTCCAATTTTCCTTCTTCACGGAGTTTCTTCATTGCCATTAAAGCTAAATCCATAAGGCAGACAAACTTATCTTTTCT
>CAZQTM010000046.1:0-12404 GCA_964595855.1 uncultured Lachnospiraceae bacterium
CCAATTCTTGTTATTTCTTCTTTTAACTGATCTACTTCATTATTTAAAACGCTTCTGTCATCATCAGAAAGAGTACCGGTTGAAGACTTAACTGCCAGTTCGTTCATTCTCTGCAGCATATCCTGAACTTCAGCAAGAGCACCATCTGCTATTTCCACAACGGAGACACCGTCTTTGGCATCCTGCTCTGCTACAGAAAGACCTTTTATCTGGGCATTCATACGTCTTGCAATTGCAAGTCCTGCTGCATTATCCTTAGCACTGTTGATTTTATATCCGGATGATAAACGCTCAAGTGCAGTGGTTAGCTTTCCATCATTAGCTTTTAATGAATTGTTGGCAATCATTGCTGATACGTTATAGTTTATTTTTAGACTCATAGAAATTCTCCTTCTCTATCTATCTTTATGAAATACATTTAAAAAACTTTTTGCAATATAGTATAAATCACTTGTTGAAACGGGTTCAGTATCTATATCGGCAGTATCCTTTAAAAACGTAACCGGATTCACAGGATTACCTGTTATGTAGTTCATATTTTTCACTTCTTTTCCCTGACTTATCAGGTTTTCTGACATAACCGCCCCAACCGCTTTTAACCTATCTAGTCCATCCTTATTATCCGTTATAAATAACGCACTTATCTGATGATTTTTGACAGTAAATTGTGCGGATACTTTACCAAAAGTTTCTGATTCAAAGCTTGTTGTTACCATACCTTTCTTTGATTTGTCATGTTGTATACATAGATTAATTGACGTAATGCCATCCCCTATTACAACCGGTATTTCAAAATTTTCCTGCTTTGATAAGGAAGAGGATAATGCAAGCTGTTTATAGCATGAAGAAATGGCCTTAATATCAATTGTCTGGTCAATTACATAATCCATAGCCTGATCTAACACTTCTTTGATTGTATCTGTCAGATTCTGGTATGAGTTGATTGCACTATCTTTATCTGTAAACTTTTGAATCATATTTTCTGAAGTAGATAAAAGCAGTTTCTCAAAGCAGTTATCTTCATTTGTTTCCGTTTGCAAAGAATTATGCTCATCAACTTTTTTAGCATACTTTTTCGTATTAGAAAACAAGCTTCCTCCATTATTCATTAACGCGTCAGTAGCTTTTAAATTATTTGCTGTTACCGGCTGATTAAAGTAAGTAAGGGTATCGATAATTGTATCATCCACATTCATGCTTTCTTTTAATGCATCTAGACTTTGCTGATTAAATGATGTTTCCTTTTCTACGCCATTAAGATTGTTGATTGACTCCTGAATCTCTGTCAACTTGGTATCTTCATTAGCTTTAATGTTTTTAAGACTTTGTGGCGTTAAATCACGATATACAGAATGTGCAAGCCTTGCCTCAAAAACTCCCTCTTCTATCTGGGTTGAGATTGACGTTCCTTTTTGTATGGTATTGGTAAGAACACCAAATTCATCATTAATTTCAACATCTGTCTTTGCTTTTCTGCTTCTGACGGCTGAAAGAAGATTACCAAGTGTTACTTCTGCCCCTGTTGCTACCAGATTACCTACAGCTGCTCCATCTGATTTCTCTATCTGGTGGAATAAACGGTATACCCCAATATAAGCATTTCTCTCTGACTCTGTTATTTCTTTATTTCTGTCTAAGTCATATAAATACTTAGAAAATTTCTCAGTATCCTTAATAGGGTCCATATCTATCTTTTTAATTTCCTGCTCAATTTCATCAAGACTCATTGTCAGTGGATTTTTGCCATCACGAATCAGCTTTAATGTTTTGGCAGGAGACATACTTTTAATCACATTTTCAACCTGTTTATATGCATTCTTAACTCGATCAACAGACTCTTTATCAATTGCCATGTTGTTATATGCCAATATTCGAACTGCTTTTTGATTATCATCCGAGCAATCAAGTTGAAGGTCCTCAAGAATTGCATCAACATTTTGAAATGCCTTTTGTATGTTATCTCCCATATCTTTTCGTGGAACTGTCATTAATGCCTCATATGAAGTACCCGCTGCTTCATACTTTGCCTTTAGCTCACTACCGGTCTGATGAACATAGGAGAGAGAAACCGTATCCTTTGTTACCGTCATTCTTCCTAAACAAGCTGCCGGTAAGTAAGGAATTTCTTCTAATATGGATGTAGTATTTTTATAAAGAGATTCCTTTTCATCAAGGTCTTTGATACTGCCTTCTCCAAAGAAACTAATCTTTAGTTCTGATTCTTGTTTCTTTAGTTGTTCTACCAGTTCACTAAGACCGATTGTATCTATGGATATTCCTTTTTTCAATAGTCTTGTATTTGCATCTATCGTCATTTGCAGTCTTACTTCTTCTAATATTCTCCTAGAAGAAATAAATGCAGAATCAGTTTTATCAATCTCAGTACCTGATAAATCACTATTATGATACTTAAAAAGGGTCTTTAGATTCAGTTTATATTCATTCTGAATGGCATTATAGAGTTCTTCATCTTTGATGGAGTCTGTCTGTTCTTTTATCGTTACAGCTTGTTTAAAAATACTATCTGTATTAGGCAATAGATTTCCTTTATCTGCGGGCTTTCCTTCACTAATTGCGGTGACTGCTGCAGTAACCACCTTTTCAAAAGAAATAGGAAATTCTATTTGTTTTATATTCTGAAGGGAATTGATAGTATCTTCTGTTACTGGTATGCCTTTCATGACAAGCCATTTAGCATCATTAAGCTGATCCTCTTTGCTGATATCCGTAAGATTCATTTCCCTAACTGACTTTTCAATCTGTGGAAATAGTTGATTCCAGTTAATTTCATTTGCTTTTTTTGCATAGTATCCCGGCATTTCCTGAGCATAATATCCATTTGCCTGCTTGCTGCCATCTCCACACGCACTATAACTTGCCAGATAGATGTTTTCTACAGTAGGTTCAAGATTATTCTCAACCATATACTTCACACTACCATCTTGAAACTCCATAATCTCACTGGTCTTATCCAGAGCTTTTTTTATATCCTTAACATTGTTGACGGTAATAGGGACATCCGATTGCTTCATAATGCCCTCTATTTTTTGTGCATAAGACTGATTTCCTGTAATCTGCGTCAGCTTTTCTATTGATAGATTATCATTATAACCGCTAATAATCTCTCCGGAATTTGCAAGCGTAGCTTTAATATGGTCAACAATTGTAACAACTTTATCTACATCTAAATCAGATGGGTCAAAACCTTTTTCTAACATTTTATTAAAGTCTTCCCCAGACATAGAATTAGACATTACTGTCATGTAGTTTCTCTGCAGACTTACATCAAATTGTGCATCTGCACTTTGCATAACGTCTTCTGTGGTCCGTCCGTGGTCCCCATAAGCTTTGTTATCCATAACTGTTCCAGAAATGTCTAATGCAATAGCTCCTCTTATTTCTGCTTTATGGTATGAAGGAGTATTTTTTGAAGTTGTTAGTTTGTCAACATTTGAATCCTGGTTCTTCGTATCTAAGTTAATTTTCATTCCATATCTCCAAGTGAAAAATCGAGTAGATCCCTACTCGATTGTCGCGACATTCGCCAAATGTTCAAATAAACTTGACACTTGGCTCATTGTCCGCACATAATAAATAAAGAGTAAATGATTTCTCATTCACTCTTTATTTCGGCTATTTATTCGATAATCTTTATTATTTTTATAACTATTGTTATTTGATGTATTGTTATACCTCAAAAACTGCTGCACTTAAGGGTGCTAAATTAAATGTAATTCGATATGGACGATAATCACACGGTTCATTCGTTGACATTATTTGTTTTGGAATTTCCATGCCTTGTCCTCCAAAACAGCTATCATCACTATTTAATAAAAGTTTACACTTTTTACTCTCAGGAACTCCTACTGCATAATTTTCCCTATATACCGGAGTCATATTAAGAACAAATAATATTTTCTTATTACCATCTGCAGATTTACGGATAAAGCTATACGTACTTCTCCCCGCATCATCACAGTTGACCCATTCAAATCCGCTCCAGTCATTATCAATCTCATACAAAGCTTTATTCTCACGGTAAAGGTTTAACAATTGTTTCACATATTCTAACATGCCTCTGTTAAGTGGTTGTTGTAAAAGATACCAGTCAAGTTCCCTTGCCTCGCTCCACTCACGTTCCTGTCCAAATTCCTGTCCCATAAAAAGAAGCTTTTTACCAGCATGTCCAAACATATAAGTATATCCTACTCGCAGATTAGCATATTTATCTACCGGATATCCTGGCATCTTCTCAACCATAGAGCATTTTAAATGAACTACCTCATCATGAGATAACGGTAATATATAGTTTTCTGAATTGTTATAACTCATTGCAAATGTCAGTACATGATGATTATTCTTTCTAAACAAGGGATCGAGTTTCATATATTCGCAAAAATCATGCATCCATCCCATATTCCATTTAAAAGAAAATCCTAATCCATCCTCTTCAATTTTTCCGGTAATCTTTGGCCATGCTGTTGATTCTTCCGCGATTGTCATGATTCCTGGAAAATCATCATGAATGACAGAATTAAAGTGTTTAAAGAATTCGATTGCTTCTAAATTTTTATTACCGCCATAGATATTAGGGAGCCACTCTCCATCTTTTCTTCCATAATCAAGATAAAGCATGGAAGCAACTGCATCTACCCTAAGACCATCAATATGAAATTCTTTAATCCAGAATAATGCATTCGCTATCAGAAAATTCTTTACTTCATTCTTTCCATAATTAAATATCTTTGTACCCCATTCAGGATGTTCACCACGCCTCTTATCAGGGTGCTCAAATAAACACGTTCCATCAAACTCAGCAAGTCCATGTGCATCTTTTGGAAAGTGTGCAGGTACCCAGTCTAAAATAACACCAATGTTATTCTTATGTAATGTATTAACCAGATAAGCAAAATCCTCTGGAGACCCATACCTGGACGTTGGTGCATAATAACCTGTGACCTGATATCCCCACGACCCATCAAAAGGATGTTCCGCGATGCCCATTAGCTCAACATGGGTATACCTCAAATCCTTTAAGTAAGTTACCATTTTATCTGCAAACTCGCGGTAGTTATAAAATCCTTCTTCTCCATTAGGATGCTTCATAAAGGAACCAATATGACATTCATAAATCGCTATTGGCTCCTTATTGAAATCCATTTGTGAACGGTCTTTCACCCATGCCACATCTGTCCATTTAATATTACTTAAGTCCGTTGTAACAGAAGCAGTACCCGGCCTTAACTCTGCATTGTTAGCAAATGGATCCGCCTTGTATAACTTTCTTCCATCTAATGTTGTAATCAAAAATTTGTATAATTCGCCTGTTTTAACACCCGGTATGAACTTTGCATAGATTCCACCAGGACCTAACCTGTCTAAAGGATGAGATTCTTCATTCCATTCATTAAATGTTCCAATTACGTAGACACTGGATGCATTAGGAGCCCAAACAGAAAAAAACATTCCTTCTTTGTTATCTTCAAAAGATGGGTGTGCTCCTAATTTTTTATATATATCATAATGTGTTCCCTGTGCAAATAAATATTGATCTGCCTCTGAAATATACACTGATTCTCTTGCCTTCTTAGCCGTAACTACCATAAATCAACCCCCTGCCTATTCAAGAAAATCTCTTTCCCGCAATATTATCATATCGTCATCATCATATCTTTTTGCAAACAATATATCGGCAAAGTGCTTCAGATTTTTTTTGTTGGTATGTTCAATTGCTTCATCAACTATATCCCTGACATCTGAGACAGTAACAATATGATCACTCGTCTGTAATTCGTCAATTCTTGTGTGAAGTGCAAGTATCCCTAATTCATCAATGGAGTATTCAAGATGCTCTGCATATTTCTTACCATAAGCTACGAGTGCATCATCATTTAATTCTTCAACTTCAATATGAACATTGAAGATCTGACCCATACCTTTATAATAATCAAACATCTTATTCATCGTTTTTTTGTTATCCTGCAGTACAACTACAATTCCTGCATTTTCCTGGTTGAGTGCCTTTAATAATTCATTTATTGTCAGCTCACTCATGCCACTGGCCTTTTCGATAATAAGACCACCATTTACTAACTTTCCAACTGTTGAAACAACATTTTTCCCATTTAAAGAACTACCTGTAACCTTTGCAATTTTACCTGAGAAATTACCATCTGTTATTTGTACATCCCGAAGCACATTTTTAGCAAGTTCCATTGTTTCATCCTGTGTTTCTCCTGTAACAAATACATTTCCCACATAGGATGCAAGACTAATTCGATCTAGGGCGTGTATCAGGCGCTGACGTGCTTTCTTTGTCTGAACAAAAGGTGCAAATAGTGAAGCTTCTTCCTCTGAAAGAGAACGAGTCGGAATGTTTTCTTCATTCTCCTGAGCTTCTGAATCATTATTATTTACACTCACATTAGTAGAATCATTTGCCTGATCTTTTGTATCCTTTTCTTTTGTATCCTTTTCTTCTGGTATCTCTTCTTCATTATTTTCCTGAATTTCTTCCAGTTCTTCTACTTCTGGTAATTCTTCTACCTCGGATTCTAATACTGGTTCTTGATTATCACTATTTAATTCCTCATTTGTTTCGACATCTTTGCTTCCATCAGAAGAGTCTTTTGTATCTGTTTCGCTTCCAAGAATATCCTTAATGTATTTATTGTATTCTTCTTCATTATTTGTCTTTATTACGTTAGCAATATTTTCTTTTTCAAGCTTCTCAAGGATGCCATCCCTTACACGGGCTTCAAATTCTGTAAACAGACTGCCTGTCTGTTCAAGAACTCTCTGTTTTACTTCCTCTTTTCTTTTTTCTTCGTTCTCTTTTTTAGTTTTCTCCCACTCTGCCAAAATTTCTTCCAGGTTAAGCTGTCCTGTTATCTGCTTTTCTACAAGATCTTTTTCGGGAACAACAAGACTAATCTGTCCATCATATTCCTGTGACAACATCCGTCCCATGGAAGTCGGTGGTTCAACCTTAGTCAGATCTGCATCATCAAATTTTGTATTAAGCACTTCTCTGATAGTAGGTCTCTCTTCTTTTATTGCCGTCTCTACTGCTTCCGCAACTTTTTTATTAATCAGTTCCACGATAGGATCTTTTGCTGTTTCAACAAGTTTTTTGGAATCTATACCGGCAATATCGGAAAGTTGTGTTTTTGTCTCAAAAACCTGTGACGTTTCCCTTTGGGTCTCAGTTTTCTTAACTTCTTCGTAAGGTTCTTCAACTGCCTGATAACCCGGTTCACTTTTGTTCTCTTCATCAAAGAACAATTCTTCCATTTCTCCAGTATCCTGCATCATAGTTGCCATAATAGCCTGTGTAAAGGCTCCCGGCTGAACTTCGTCATCATTTTCATTATCTACAAGTGGTTTAAAACCATTGTCAGCAACCAATACTTCTTTCATACTTTCTGCGAGTTCTTTTTGCAGATTTATCGTATTATACTTACCTACATCCATAGTTTTTACATGAATTTCCGGTTCCCTATCCTGATTGATAGCATTCTCTTCAGGAATTTCGTTTGTAATAACTCTTGTACTCTCATCATACTGTTTTTGTTCTTTCGAAGGCAGCATATCATGATAAAGATATTCCTGTTCTGAAGTCAGTTGCTGATGAAGCATCTTAAGTTCCATTGCCTTCTTTACATATTTACCCTCACGAAACCAAAGGATTAGTTCATCACATTCTTCCACACATTTTGTGGCAAGACCAATACGATGATAGAGATATGCAAGTTCATAACCCCATTTTTCCCGATAATCTCTTTTCTTTAATTCTTCTAATACAGCAATACGTTCCTCTAAACTTACATCCTGAGCTTCATATATTTTATACTGGAGAATAAATTTACCATTATCAGTAGGCGCCATCTGTACAAAATCTTTATAATATTCTATGGCTTGTACAACTTCATCCATTTTTATACAAAGTTCGCATAACGAATAGACGATCATCCGACCACCCGGATATCGTTCATAAGCCTGTTCTAATAAAATTTTACTCTCATTATATCTACGATTAATCTTATACAAATCACTGATTGTACAAAGAGTTGATACACTTCTCACACGAGACCAGTCAATAGTATCAGCTATTTCTACCGCCTTAGTAAAATTTCTTTTTTTAATTAATGACTTAATTTCTTCAGAACGTAATTTATATTCGTACTTATCCAAGGTATCCACCCCATCATTAATTTGTTATGATAAGCATATGAATAAATATACTTACCCACTTTTTGTTTCAGTTTATCATAGGAGATATAAAAATACAAGACAAAGGGTCGCAAATTAGACAAAATACAAGATATTGTATGTAGACAATTTACATTAAATGGTAATATGAGCACAAAAAAGTCCATGAAAAATAAATTTTCATGGACTTTACATTTCTTTATAATACTTTGTTATTGTTTAACCGGTTTACATTTTGCATATAGTATTGCGAATATAATGGCAAGCGTAACTGTACCTGCTGCTAGTCCGATAAAACCATTTGAAAAGATACCTGATACTAAAAATCCAACAAAACACGGGATACATACTGTCATAGCATATGGAATCTGAGTTGATACATGTTCAATATGCTTACACTGTGCACCTGCTGATGAAAGAATGGTTGTGTCTGAAATCGGAGATATATGGTCTCCACATACAGCTCCGGAAAGAATAGCTGCTACATTTATTGTAATCAGTGGGCTTGCATCTCCGAAAATTGCAATTGCAATTGGAACCAATATTCCAAATGTACCCCATGATGTACCGGTTGCAAACGAAAGGCCAAGTGAAACCAGAAAGAAAATTGCAGGAAGTAAAATACCTACCATTGCATTGCCATTAATTACGGAACTTACAAAGCCTCCAATATCTAAGTAATCTGCACTACAGATTCCTGAAAGTGTCCATGCAAGACAAAGAATCATAACGGCAGGTGTCATAGCCTTAAATCCATTCACGAAGCATTCACAGAATTCTGTAAATTTAATGATTTTTCTTGGTATATATAATATAAAAGTAAATACTAATGTTATAAATGATCCCATTACAAGACTTCTAGCTGAAGAGCAATTTGCAAATGCATCGATAACAGAAACTCCCTCTAAAATACCACCTGTATAAAGCATCATTAATATGCAGGCAATAATTAACACGAGAATGGGGAGAACCAGGTCCAACACCTTTCCGTTTGAAGATACATCATCTTCCTGATGTCTTGCCGTTTCTTCAATGCCAAGTTCTCCAGAATCTTCTGCCACTTTCATTTTTGAGTAATCAATATTTGCAAGAATAATAAAAATAACAAATGTTAATGTGAACAAAGCGTAAAAGTTGAATGGAATTGTTCTTAAGAACAAAGAAAATCCGTCTATAGAAGATCCTTCTGGAAGGGAAGATCCAACTGCTGCTGCCCAACTGGATATTGGAGCTATGATACATACAGGTGCTGCAGTTGCATCTATAATATATGCTAATTTAGCTCTTGTAATTTTGTATTTGTCTGTTACCGGTCTCATAACGGTTCCTACGGTTAAGCAATTGAAGTAATCATCAACAAAAATCAGAATACCAAGACATGCAGTTGCAAGTAATGCACCTTTTTTTGTTTTGATTGCTTTTGATGCCCAATTACCATAAGCCTTTGATGCACCTGATTTCGTAATTAGTGCTACGAGAATACCTAACAAAACTAAGAAAATCAGAATATCAGCATTTCCTCCGATCTTATCACCCATTATTTGAAACGTAACCTCTATTGAAGATATGAAGCTAAGCTTCGTAAATAATAATGCCCCAGAAAAGATACCGATTAATAATGACATGTAAACTTCTTTTGTGATTAAAGCTAATACTATAGCAATTACTGGTGGTAGAATCGCCCAGATAGTAGAACTCATACTACTTACCTCCTCATACGTTATACGGTGCATTTTAACATACTGAAGATGTAAATAAAAGAAGTTCTGTTTATTTTGTTGAAAAAGTAATAAATTAACTAATTTATCTTACAAATTCATAACTTGCTTTCTCACTAACTATATCAAAAATACAGATGTGCTTAATAAAAAAGCGATATCGAATCCTGGTACTGATACTTTCTTTGATTGTGCGTAAAAGTGTACCCTGGATAGGTGCTTTTAGACATGAAATATTTTTATTCTCTTTATTCAGATTATTAGGAAATATATTAATAATTAACTCTTTTGATCCCTGTTTAATAATAATCTCATCCTGTTCATATTTTTTAATTTTGCATCCATAATATGTTGCAATCCTATAATCTTGTTTTCTATGGCAGATATGACAGATACAACCGGTAAAATTACTTTTGTTTTTCTTAGTAATAGGAATGTCTGCAATAGAAACCATTATTGAACTTCTTCCAACATCCTTAAATATACATTGTGTCCAAAAATACGTATTGGGAAATGAACACCCCCAGTCTTTTTCCATATAGCCTAGACCATGAATGGAAATTGATTTTCCATTCTTAAATAGTATCCCATTAGCAGTATGTACCATACTAATAACACCGTGGTTACATTGCATTCCTTTTAATATAGAAAAAGGTCCCATAATAGAATACTTTGGTTTGCATAATTCTCCATACCTGATATCGCCTTGAATATCAATTCCATTCAGTGTTGTATCAATATGAAAACCGCCCTCCCCAAATTTAGATTTACCAACCTGTACCTGAAATTTCTCTTCGGAAGCAGAAAATTCTGAAACCGGATACTCCAGAGAATACGTATCCTGCCCCCAAACGATTTGTAATGACGCTATTCTTTTACCTGAATGATCGATATGATAAGAGGGTATAAATGCAATCGAATCCTTATCTGTCTGTATCTTACAATACCATCCCTCAAAATAAGTCTTTGTCTTTTCATATCCATAGAAATATTTCATAATAAAACCCCTCTCATTACCAATTTCTATTAGTATTGGCAATAGGAGGGGTTATATACTTTCTTATTCATCTAAATGATATTAACAATAAATAATGGACACACCACCAAATGAAACATCACCCGTTAAGTTTACTATAGGTGTACCTGTGCTTGCATTTCTGTTCTTTTCATCAATTGCACCAAAGGAGGCTGATGCATGGTTAAGTACTGTCCATGTTTTGGGAATGTAAAGTTCAACACCTCCAAAACTTACATCGAGTCTAATATTTGCCTCACCATTTTGAATCATTGCATCATCAAAATACACTTTCATTTCACCAAAGGAACAATTAATACGTGCATTAGTAAAGTCATCTGATTTTACATACTTCACACTGGATGAAAAAGATGTTGAAAAAGTAAACTGATTATCTGTCACTTCTTCATAAGAACCACCTTTACAGTGCGGGTGATGTGGATGCTCAACATAGCAGCTTCCATTTCCATGCCAGCTGTCTTTAAAAAGAATGCTAAGTCCAATGCTTGCAAATGCTGCAGCACCTAATACCGGCCATGGAGTAAGATTATCAATTCCTAAAAAATCATCGTAAATGATACACAGGAATGCAATTGGAAATGTTATTCCAAAAAATTCTCTGTAACGGATACTTCTTACAAGCCATGCAACTAGTAAAACTGTAACAAATAAAGTCCAAAAACTAAATCCATCAAACAAATCGAATCTTCCGATTATCAGGAAAATTCCACCTAAAATAAAGAACAAGCCCCAAAAAATATTTTCTTTTTTCATTTTATTGCTCCTTTTTATGTATTTATTATTCTAAATTTCTTGTTCCATCAAGTCTTTCAATTAAAGGTTTATAATAGTGCCTTGATACAAATACTTGCTTATGAGTGTTGCGAAACATTACTGTACTGGAAGCAGTAAGATTTTTATCAATAGAAAAGATTTTTCTGGTGTTCAGAATAGTGGATTTGGATATTCTCATAAAATATCTTGGAAGCATATCCTCTAATTCATAAAGTCGGTACTGAATTTCAAAACAGTCATCAATGGTATGTGCACAAATACCATCATTTTGTGTTTCGAAAAATAAAATTTCATCCAGATTGGAAAATACTCTTGTATCTCCCTTATAGAAAATAATACCCGGATTCTCTTTTATTCCCTCTGTTATCAGTTTCTGAATTTTTGCAATTTCAGGTGTTAATGCAACACACCGAATCACAATTTCATCTTCAGAGACATCCTCACCGATTTCAATGCTTATTTTCATTACTCTTGCTCCACTCATCACACTCATTCGTAATCTCTATGATTGTATTCTATTCATTTTTTTTAAAACTGTAAACCATATTATGGTAAGAGGTAAGAAAACATTATGCAAGTGGTTATATATTTCTTCTAAATTACATCCAATGCACGGGAAAAACTTCGCAAAAAGAGAATGAAATTCTTCATTCTCTTTTTGCGAA
>CAZQTM010000047.1:0-12387 GCA_964595855.1 uncultured Lachnospiraceae bacterium
CCCTCATCATTTCAATAACACTAGGTTTATCTTTTATAGTCATAACTCTTATTGTGCTGCTCATGTTTCATTTTCTCTCCATCAAATTCAAATTTCCTCTTCCTAAATCCCATAAACAACTATACCTGCCATTGCGGATATAAATAGTTTATATCCTACCTATCCCAATTCATCCATAATCTGCACCACTATCTCACAAGCAACATCAAACTCCATGGTGGACGCTGTTTAGACGCATATAACCTGCGGTTCTTCCTGCATTTGCTTTACCTGTGCGAGACGGGTTAAAGAGACTTTTAAAGAGCAAAAAGTCTCTGAAAGAACCTACGGTTCTTTCTCGATTGCCTTACTATGTGGTTATAAAGAAAGAGTATATCACTACGTGATATACTCTTTCTTTATAAGCGCGAGACGGGGATCGAACCCGCGACCCCAACCTTGGCAAGGTTGTGCTCCACCGCTGAGCCACTCGCGCAAATTCCTGCCTTAATGAAACAGGCAAAAATTAATATACAATAGCAGTGTCAATTTGTCAATAGTTCCAGCATATTTTACTACTCTTGATTTTCTTTTGTACGGGGAATTATTACCTCAGGCATTAACTCATTGGAAATTGTTGTTAACATACTTTCAAATTTTTCTATATCTTCTTTTGAAAACTTTTCCTTAATCCTATCCATTACCACTACGACATAATCATAATTAATTTCATAATACTCATAGAATTTATCAGTTACTTCTAAATAAAATTCCCTTTTATCTTTGGAAGATTGTACTTTTTTTACATAGCCCTTTTTAATCAGACTATTAATTTTATAAGCAGCATTGGGAGCTGAAATTTGAGTAAAGGTCGCAAACTCATTTACTGTTGGCCGGTTCAGCGCATGTATGGCCTCCACACAAAAAGTTTCTACCGCACTAAGGCTGGATTGTCTGTCTTGAAAACGACAAAATATTTTATTATAAAATTGCAATTTGAATTTTGAATATACTTCTGTAAATATTTGATCAAGCATTATAGTCCCCCAATTATAAATTGTTATCTTAAGAATGTCTGTTATCAAAATAAGACTGCTTGCAGTCTTATTGACGTACGGATATATTATAGCAAATTTATTTGCCAACTGCAAAAGATAATTCTGCTGCCACCGCAACCTTACCATTTACTTTAGCAGTTGCTTTTCCAATTCCTATGGGACCTTTTCTTAAAATCAATTCACATTCCAGTTCCAGTATATCTCCTGGATAAACCTGTTGGCGAAATCTTGCATTCTTAATACCACCAAAAAAAGCTATTTTACCGCGGTTTTCTTCTTCTGTCAAAATAGATATGGCTCCTACCTGTGCTAATGCTTCAATAATAAGTACACCCGGCATTATATGCAGTTCTGGAAAATGTCCGCAAAAATGCATTTCATTAACAGACACGCATTTTATCCCTTTCGCCCATTTACCGGGCTCAAAATCTGTAATTTTATCTACCATCAGAAATGGATAGCGATGCGGTAAAATCTTCTGTATTTCATTTGAATTTAATTCCATATATTAATCCTCCATGCCGGAGCTGTATTTGCGGAGGCATCGCAGCCTAAAATTCGCGAAGGCGATTTCCAACTTGCGATATATCGAATTTGTGCTCCGTCACAAATTCGTGTATGAAAAATATGCTATCGAGCATATTTTTCATACTATTCCTCGAAACGTCGAAGCGCTAACGTTGCATTATGGCCTCCAAATCCAAGGGAATTGGATAATGCAAATTGAATCTTCTTATTTCGTCCTTCGTTTGGTACTATGTCCAAATCACATTCGTCATCTGGAACCTTATAATTGATAGTTGGCGGTACAAAGCTGTATTTCAGTGCTAACGCTGTAATAATGGTTTCTATTGCACCACTGGCTCCTAATAAATGTCCTGTCATAGATTTTGTTGAGCTAATCATTATATTTTTAGCATGCTCACCAAGAGCTGCTTTGACTGCTAATGTTTCACATTTATCATTCATAGGTGTAGAGGTTCCATGTGCATTGATATAATCTATATCAGAAGGTTTTGATGATGCATCCTGTATTGCCTGTAACATGCAGGCTGCAGCTCCGCTGCCATCAGAAGCAGGTGCCGTCATATGATAGGCATCACAGGTGGATCCATAGCCAACGACTTCCCCTAGAATATTGGCACCTCGTACTTTTGCATGCTCGTATTCTTCCAATATCAAAATACCAGAACCTTCACCCATCACAAACCCGTTTCTTTCTTTATCAAAAGGAATTGAGGCTCTGGTAGGATCATTTGCTTCACTTAATGCACGAAGAGAAGTAAAACCGCCGATTCCCAGTGGTGTAATGCAGGACTCTGTTCCCCCACACACCATAATATCTGCATAATTATCACGAATTTGGCGGAATGCATCACCTATGGCATTCGTACCGCTGGCACAGGCTGTTACTACGCAATAACATGTTCCATGTAAACCAAACTCTATGGCAATCGCTCCCGCAGCCATATTAGAAATCGCCATCGGAATGAAAAATGGTGATACTCTATCAAATCCTTTTTCTAAACCTTTGCTATGTTCCTGTTCTATCACGTCAAGTCCGCCGATCCCGGAGGATATAATGACTCCGCAGCGTGTTGCATCTTCCTTATCTATCATAAGTCTGCTTTGTGTAAATGCTTCTTTTGCCGCTATTAAAGCAAGCTGAGTAAAACGGTCCATTTTTCTTGACGCTTTTTTGTCAATAAATTCATCTATATTTAAGTTTTTTATTTCTCCAGCTAATTTGACTTTTTGTCCAGATGTATCATAATGGGTAATTGGTGCGATACCGCAGTTTCCACTTTTTACGCTTTCCCACATTTCTTCTGTATTATTACCGATTGGCGTTACTGCTCCCATGCCTGTTATTACGACTCTACGCTTCATATTTTTGTCTCCTTTTCCTACATGGACATTCCGCCATCAACATTAAGTATATGTCCTGTGATATAACCTGCAGATTCCCCTGCTAAAAATACTACGGCATTTGCCACATCTTTGGCATCTCCATATCGATTAAGGGGGATACCCTGTAACAGGGTATTGGAACTATCTTCTTTTAATGCTTTTGTCATATCAGTTTCTATAAATCCCGGTGCTACTGCATTCACAGTTATATTTCTGCTTGCTAATTCCTTAGCTAATGATTTTGTTAACCCAATGATACCTGCTTTACTGGCTGCATAATTTACCTGACCAGCATTTCCGCAAATACCAACTACACTGCTAATATTAATAATTCTGCCACTTCTTTGCTTCAACATTATTCTTGCCGTATGCTTCGAACATAAAAATGCGCTTTTTAAATTAGTATCAATTACGTTGTCGAACTCTTCCTCCGTCATTCTCAAAATGAGGTTATCCTTTGTTATTCCAGCATTATTAACTAAAATATCTATTCTTCCGAAGTTTTCTATCACTTTTTTTATCAGATTTTCACTTTCTATTGCACTAGAAACATCTGCTTTCATAGCTATGGCTTCCACGTTGTAGGATTTACATATGGCTACTACATCTTCTGCTGCATTTGCATTTGTTGCATAATTTACAACAACATTAGTTCCAAGCTTTGCAAGTTCAATACAGATAGCTTTTCCAATTCCTCTGCTTCCTCCCGTAACTAATGCAACTTTACCTGCTAACATGATTTATTCCTCACTTCCTTCAATTCCATGATTACATTTTCAAGACTTTCACTATCTTCAATAGCATAAGTCTTTATGCTATCCGTTATTTTCTTGATAAATCCACTTAGTACCTTGCCTGGGCCGATTTCTATAATGGTATCAATTCCCTGTTCCTTCATAAAAAGCACCGTATCTTCAAAAAACACGCTGTTTTGTACCTGCTTTTCAAGAAGCTTCGGTATTGTTTCTCCTTCACGTATAGAAGATGCAGTTGCGTTAAAAATGACTGGGAATTTCATTTCATGCATGGTAATTTCTTTAAATTTTTTCTTTAATTCCAACCCTGCGGGTTTCATTAAGGAAGTATGGAACGGACCACTTACCTGCAGCGGAATACATCTTTTTGCCCCTGCTGCTTTCGCTAAATCACAGGTCTTTTCCACTGCTATTTTTTCTCCACTGATTACAAGCTGCCCAGGACAATTATAATTGGCTATTTCCACAACACCGTTTTGAGAGGCTTCTTTACATACTTCTATCATGACCTCTTTATCCAAATTCAGTATAGCTGCCATCATGCAGGGAATATTTTTAACAGCTTCTGCCATTGCATTTCCTCTGAATGCAACAACTTCTACTGCCATATGGGGTGTGAAAACTTCTGCTGCACATAATGCTGAATATTCTCCAAGACTTAATCCTGCGGCCATATCCGGATAAATGCCTTCTGATTTAAGCTGTTCTGTTACTGCAGCAGCAAAGGCAACCATACAAGGCTGTGTATTTCTGGTGTCCGCTAGTTCTTCTATCGGTCCTTCAAAGCAAAGCTTCTTTAGGATGCCATCCTTATCTACCTCATCAAATATTCTTTTACATATAGGGTAGGTCTCATATAAATCCCTGCCCATACCTACTTTTTGACTGCCTTGTCCGGCATAAACAAAAGCCAGTTTCATTTGCAATTCCTCCATTATCCCATTAATTCTTGAATGAGCTCCTGCACAGAAACAATTCGATTCATTTTCCATGCATTACTTCCGCAGAAAAACAGTCCTTCTTCATAATTTCCCTTAACGGCCTCAATCAGCGCATTGGTAATACAATAGGGTGTCGTTCTCACATCACAGGCATGCAGACATAATGAACATTTTTTCGGAGTGATTCTTTTTTCCTTTTCCAGACGTTCTATTAAAGGTGTTCTTAGTGCACGTCCCGGCATTCCGACAGGACTTTGCACAATTTTTATATCTTCTTTTCCTGCATTCAAAAACACCTGTTTATAAGCCATTGATGCATCACATTCATAGGTAGCAATAAAGCGGGTGGCTACCTGAACTCCATCTGCTCCTGCATCCATAAAAGTTTTTACATCCCCGTTTGTATAAATTCCGCCTGCAACAAAGACCGGTATTTTACGACCGTATTTCTCTTCAAATGGTTTTATGATTACTAAAACCTCCTGCAATATTTCAAGAAGTGGTTTTGCCGTATTATTTTGCAGTTCCTCTTTACTAAAACCAAGATGCCCACCTGCTTCACTTCCTTCAATTACAATAAAATCAGGTATGACTTGATATTTCTTATCCCACACACGGCATATGACATTTGCAGCTTTTGCACTTGATACAATAGGGGCTATAGCAGTATCATATCCGTTTACTAAAGCTGGAAGCTCTAGCGGTAATCCTGCTCCTGAAATAACACAGTCAATACCAGCCTGTACTGCTGCCTTAACACTCTCTGCATAGTATGTTGTCGCTACCATGGCATTAATGGCAATAAGACCATTTCCATCTGCAATTTTCTTTGCTTTATTTATTTCCTTTTCTAATCCTCTAAGATTAGACGCAATTGGATTTTTCCAAAAATCAGGTTCCATAAATCCGGTATCCGCTGTAGAAATGACCCCCATGGCTTCGTGTTTTGCTACATGTCCTGCCAGATTGCCAAGTGAAATTCCTACGCCCATACCACCCTGGATCAAAGGTATTTTCAATTCTTTATTTTTTATATACATATCCTATTTTTCCATTTCCAGCTCATTTAACCTTTGCAGATATCCGCTGTACAATTCTTCGAAAATTTTGCGAATTGGCTTTATTTCAGTAAGTTGACCAGAAACCTGACCCGCCATTAATGAACCCATCAAAACATCACCTTCAAAAACGGCTCGTCTTAATGAGCCTAATGTATATTTTTCAAGTTCCATTTTGTCAACTCCTGCTTTTTCCTGTTTTACATATTCACGTGCCATCTTATTTTTTAAAATTCGGACGGGTACTCCGGCAATACGTCCTGTTACAATCGTATCAATATCGCTTGCTTTTATAACAGCCTGTTTATAATTATCATGAATTGGGCATTCTTCTGAAACAAGTAAACAGGTTCCAAGCTGTACACCTACTGCACCGAGTGAAAACGCTGCTAATAGCTGACTTCCACTTGCAATACCACCTGCTGCAATGACAGGTACATCTACCGCAGCTACAACCTGAGGTACCAATGTCATTGTCGTAAGTTCACCTACATGACCGCCACTCTCCGTTCCTTCCGCAATAACACCATCTGCTCCTGATGAAACAAGCCTTTTTGCTAAAGCCACGCTAGCAACCACTGGGAAAACTTTAACCCCTGCCTCTTTCCACATATTCATATATTTACCTGGATTTCCGGCTCCTGTCGTAACTACCTTTACTTTTTCCTCTACAATAAGTTTTGCCATTTCATCAGCCTGCGGATTCATAAGCATAATATTGACACCAAATGGCTTATCAGTCAGAGACTTACATTTATCAATATTTTCTCTTAACATATCCACTGTCATACCACCTGCTCCGATTAATCCAAGTCCACCAGCATTCGATACTGCTGATGCAAATTCACCGGTTGCAATATTTGCCATTCCTCCTTGTATAAAAGGAAATTCTATACCTAACAGTTTATTTAATCTCATGCATACTCTCCTTTACCATTCCAATAATGTACCACTCCATGTAAGCCCGGCTCCGAATCCTACACAAATCGTTTTTACACCCTCTTTTAATAAGCCCTGCTTTGCCATATCATCAAGTGCTATGGGAATACTGGCTGCAGAAGTATTTCCATACTTCTGTAAGTTCATAAAGAATTTTTCAGATGGTGCATTCAATTTTTTATATACATAAGATATAATACGTTCATTTGCCTGATGGCACACTACGTAATCAATATCTGCAAGTTCTAATTGTGATTCCACTAATATCTCATTTATGCATTTTTGTACTGCATCTACAGCAAAGCGAAAAACCTCTTTACCATCCATCGAAATATGGGACAGGGGATCTTTGTCATTTTTTGAGATTCCAGGACAATTAATAATCTCTGTATCTCCCCTGCATCCAGTTACACATCGGAAATTATGTTTATCAGAGAGCTTAATAACAGCTGCTCCTGCACCGTCTCCAAACAGGACACAGGTTGTTCGATCCTCAAAATTTAAGTACTTGGAGATAACCTCGCTTCCAATAAGCAACGCATATTTTTCCGGTTGTTGTAACAGAAGCCCATAAACTGTTTTTAATCCATATAAAAACCCTGTACATGCTGCATTCATATCAAATGCCATAATATTTTCCGGTAGTTCAAGAATTTTCTGAACATGGCATGCTACGGAAGGCGTAACCTGATCAGGCGTAAAGGTAGCTACAATACAGTATGCAATTTCATCCGCTGTTACATGTGCTGCCGCCATTGCTTCCTTTGCCGCTTGCGCCGCCATACTTGCATTTTTTTCATCCTGAACAAAATAACGCTGTTTAATTCCAGTACGAGTTGTAATCCAATCATCACTGGTATCTACTGTTTCACTAAGCAACTTATTCGTAACTATATTCTGAGGCAGACATTTACCGGTGCCTACAATTTTAATACCTTTCATACATTTCCCATCTCCCGAAATTTTTTGTATCTCTCATCTGCAAGTTCACTTCTGCTTAAAGAAGATAATCTACATATTTCTTTATATAATAAATTGTCTATCTTACCAAACACATCCTCCGGATCTCTATGCGCACCACCTGCCGGCTCTTTAACAATATGATCAATTATTTTAAAGTCGTAAAGATCCCCTGCTGTCAGTTTCATAATCTCGCATGCTTCATCAGAACGGGAGACATTTTTCCAAAGTATGGAGGCAAATCCTTCTGGTGATAAAACAGAAAATATGGAGTTTTCCAGCATAATTATTGTATTGGCAACCCCAAGTGCAAGAGCACCTCCGCTTCCCCCTTCACCAATTACAATGGCTATTACAGGGACCTCTAAATCGCAAAAAGTAGAAAGACATTTTGCAATCGCTTCACCTTGCCCTCTTTCTTCTGCCTCCAGTCCCGGATATGCTCCTGGCGTGTCTATAAACGTAATAATGGGTCGGCTGAATTTCTCAGCCTGCTTTGCTAACCTAATTACTTTACGATAGCCTTCTGGCCCTGGCATTCCGAAATTATATTTAATATTTTCTTCCAGATTTTTTCCTTTGCATTGTCCAATTACAGTTACTGGTTGTCCCTTATAAAAAGCTAATCCACCCAATATACTTTCATCTTCCTTGCATAATCGATCACCTTTTTGTATAAAAAAATCCGTAAACAAATGAGAGATATATTCTCGTGTACCCGGTCTCATAGGATGTCTTGCAAGAGAAACTCGGTCAGCTGGTGTTAGGTTATTAGATAGTGCCTCTAAAAGTTCATTTTTATTTCTTTCTAACTGCTTTTTCATAAGTAACTGTGCTGGTGATAGATTATTTCCCTCAATATTTTGTAACTCATTATCAATAGACATAATTCTTTTTTCTAATTCTCTTAGCATATATCCTCATTCCTTTTTATATGCAGTTGTAAAAGCAGTGATAATGTGCTTTTTAATTTTTTACGTTCTACTATTGCATCAAGAAAGCCATGTTCTAACAGATACTCAGCTGATTGAAACCCTTCCGGCAGCTTTTGTTTAATCGTTTGTTCTATTACTCTTGGACCTGCAAATCCAATTAATGCTCCTGGTTCGGAAATAATAATGTCACCCAAGCTTGCAAAACTAGCTGTGACACCTCCGGTTGTCGGGTTCGTAAGAACGGAAATATATAAAAGACCTTTCTTTCCATGTTTTTGTATCGCTGCACTCGTTTTTGCCATCTGCATTAAGGAAAAAATTCCTTCCTGCATTCTTGCACCTCCACTTGCGCTGCAAATAATGATGGGCAAGTCATGACTCGTAGCATATTCAATAGCACGTGTTATCTTTTCACCAACAGCGACACCCATACTACCCATCAAAAACCTGCTATCCAGAACTCCTATAACCGTCTTAATTTTGTCAATCTTGCCGATTCCGGTAATTACTCCCTCTGCAAGTCCTGTCTCTTCCTGTATATTCTTCAATTTTTCTTCGTAACCAGGAAATGAAAGAGGGTTGTTACCCGTTAATGTAGGATCAAGTTCCTGGAAACTTTCCTGATCAATCAGGTATTTGATACGTCGATTAGCTGATATTTTAAAATGATAAGCACATTCGGGACAAACAAATAAGGACTTTGACAGTGTTTCCTTTGTTAAACTGCCCTTGCATTTAGGGCAGAATATTAGTAGGCTTTTAGGTACCTGTTCATAAGTCTTTATTTTTTGTTTTTGCTTTCCTTTTCTATGCAACGTTTTTAGAGTAAAAAGTTGTTCTTTACGCTGTTTAAATGGATTCAAAGCCTACCTCCCAATTATTCTTTCGATGATTTGCATGCCTGATTATACAGCTTCATTAATTCTTCCAGATTCTTTTCAATAAAACCTGTATCATAATTTCCTTTTAAAAAGTCATTTTGATATAAAATTAAGTGTAATAAATCCAGGTTGGTTATGATACCTTCCACCAGCATCTCCTCTAGTGCTCTTCTCATTCTTCGAATAGCTTCTAGTCTGGTTTGCCCATGTACAATTATCTTAGCCATCATGGAATCATAAAATGGGCTGGCCGTATATCCGTTGTAAAGTGCGGTATCAACACGTACCCCATAGCCACCTGGCAAATGAAGAAAATCAACTTTTCCAGGACTGGGACTGAAATTATTCAGCGGATCCTCTGCATTAATACGACATTCAATAACATGTCCCCTAAATTGTACATCTTCCTGTTTATACTCTAGTGAAAGTCCTGATGCAATGCGAATTTGTTCTCTAATTAAATCAATTCCAGTTAACATTTCTGTAACTGGATGTTCCACCTGTATACGTGTGTTCATTTCTATAAAGTAATAATGCCCATCTTTATCAAGTACAAATTCAATCGTCCCAGCATTCTGATAACCAGCCGCTGTAGCCGCTTTCACGGCAATAGCTCCCATTTCAGACCGCAATTCATTTGTAATTGCCTTTGATGGAGATTCCTCAATCATCTTCTGATTCTTTCGCTGAATGGAACAATCTCTTTCTCCCAAATGAATCACATTTCCAAAAGAGTCAGCAAGGATTTGAAATTCAATATGCTTTGGATTAATGATCAGCTTCTCCATATACATATCATCATTTCCAAAACAGGACATCGCTTCCGCCTTTGCTGCATGGAATGATGATTTTAGCTCTTCCTTGTCAAATGCTCTACGCATTCCTCTGCCGCCGCCTCCCGCTACAGCCTTAATCAGTACCGGATAACCAATTTTCTCTGCTATTTTCTCAGCTTCTTCTACTGTATCAACAATTCCATCAGAGCCTGGTACAACTGGTATGCCGTTTTCTTTCATAAGACTTCGAGCAGCAGCCTTGTTACCCATTTTATCAATAACATCTGCATCTGGACCAATAAAAACGAGGCCACAATTTTTACATAATCTGGCAAAATCACTGTTTTCCGATAAAAACCCAAATCCTGGATGAACAGCATCGCAACCGCTACCTATGGCTGCTGAAAGTATATTTTGTATATTAAGATAACTGTCTGCCGCTTTCGGACCTCCGATACAGACAGCTTCTGTAGCAAGCTCGACGTGTAACGAATTTTCATCAGCTGTTGAATATACAGCAACTGTATCTATACCGTTTTCCCGTGCACAACGTATAATACGCAGTGCAATTTCACCACGATTTGCTATTAATATTTTTTTGAACATTCTTTTTACTGCTCCTCAATTTCCATAAGCATTTCACCAAAAGAAACCAACGACTCATTCTCAATCAAAATACGTTTCACAATTCCATTTACTGGTGCTGTTACTTCATTTATCATTTTCATGGCTTCAATTAAGCACACTACTTCACCTTTTTTTACCTTTTGTCCTATTGTCACATAAGGTTTTGTATTCGGTTCTGATTTCTCATAAAAAACACCTACAAGAGGTGCCTTTATAAATACTGTGTTTTCTTGAATTATATTTTCTTGTGCTTTACTTTCTGGAACGACTTCTACGGTATTCTTATTTTCATTTGAAATTAATTTTATCGGCATACCATCTTGTCTGTTGTCCATAACTTTCAAGCTTTTCTTTAATTTAATTCGTGTTTCATTGCTTTCAAATTCCAAAAAAGAAAGTCCAGATTGGTCAAATTCCTTTATGATGGCTTTAATTTCATCCAAAGTCATATCCTATCCTACCTCTAACTTTATTGTTGTTTTTTTTCTTCTATATACTTTACAATATCAGATACCAATTTCATTTCTGCTAGTGCTTCATCTGGAATAGATATTTCGAATGCTTCTTCAAGCGCCATATTCAATTCAACAGCATCTAAGGAATCTGCGCCCAAATCATCTGTTAGTGAAGCCTCTAATTTAACATCTTCAATTTTACAGCTTAATGTTTTTACAATAACCTCGCGAACTTCTTCAAAAATCATAATATTTTCTCCTATTCCTATCTTTTATTTTTCATGTTAATTAGTTCTCAATTTCTCTAAGAATTTTATTTAAAATTATTTATATAATATATTTTATTAAATTATTTTATTTAAATTATTTTATTTAAAATTCTTTAAGCTTTATTATATTGCTTTTTAATTAGTTGTCAAGCTAAAATCTATTTTTCAATGTTAATGGTCTTGCATTTTATGATTTTTATTCATTTAACTTTTTTATCGCAAAAAAATACCACTTGCATTCATGATATTTTGAATGCAAATGGTCTCTTTCTAAATTTATGTTTAGTTTTATTTACTATTTTGAATTGTTCGAATATTTAATTTCTCCATCTATTATTGTATACAATAATTTTGCACTTTCAACAGAACCATTCAGTATGTTTTTCGAAAGCACAATTAGGTCTCCACAAAATCCTTTATCAATTCTTCCAATCGCATTCTCGATTCCCAATTGAAAAGCTCCATTTATCGTAAATGAATCTAACATATCTAATACTGAAACTTTTTCTTTATTCTTACGATTAATTGCAATTTCTATTGCTACAAGCGGATCAGGGTTTTTTGTCACTGGACAATCACTTGATGATGTTACGATTACATTATTTGCAAATAAAGTACCCATTCGATATTCGTTAAAAACTCTTTTTCCTAAATTAGATTTATCCAGATAATAATAATTATCTTCTTGGGGAAACCAATAGGGTTGGACTGCCGCAATGATTCCATACTGACCCATTTTCTTAATATCTTCATCGCATGATAATTGTAAATGTGTAATTACATGCCGGTTTTTACCTCTTGTTTTGTTAATATCCATAGCATAACACAACCCAGTCACTGCAT
>CAZQTM010000048.1:0-2785 GCA_964595855.1 uncultured Lachnospiraceae bacterium
AGAGGTATTTCTGAATATGAGGACTTTGATAAAGAGAAGTGCTTGGAATTGGTTGAGAAAGCTTACCAAGGCATACACCTTGAGTTAGACCTTGCTAAGGCCGTAGAAGATGCTGATTTAGTTATTGAATCAATGGCTGAAAATGTAGAAGATAAGATTGTAATTTACAAGAAACTTGCTCCATTGATGCCGGAAAAAACCGTACTGGTTACAAACTCATCTACACTACTTCCTTCAAAATTTGCAAAGTATACTGGCAGACCAGAGAAGTATCTCTCTTTGCATTTTGCTAATTCTATCTGGAAGAATAATACCGCAGAAATCATGTCTCAGTCCAAAACAGACTGTCAATATTTTGATCAAATAATGAATTTTGCCAAAGAAATAAGAATGGTACCTCTTCCTGTTAGAAAAGAAAAATCCGGCTATTTACTCAATTCTATGCTTATACCGCTTCTCTTTTCAGGTATGGATCTTTACGTGAATGGAATATCAGATCCGGAGAGTATTGACAAAGCATGGACTTTGGGAACCGGTGCTCCAAAAGGACCATTCCGAATATTGGATACAGTAGGACTTACCACAGCATATAATATTGTTCTTATGTATGTAAAGGTACCTTCATTCCTGGCTCCATATAATTTCAAAGGAATGGAAAAAATGCTGAAAAAATATATAGATGAAGGGAAACTTGGAAAATCATCAGGGGAAGGTTTTTATAAATACAATTAAATGGGAAATTGATATGAAGTAAATGAATGAATTCTTGCAATATTGAAATTAAAGCAGTCACCCTTGCCTATTTCTCTGGTACCGGATGTACAAAGGCTGTAGCGGATTGTTTTGAAGGTCAACTAAATGAGCTTGGATTACAAGTACATAAAATTAATATTGCAATGAGTGACAACGATGTCATGTTAGAAAATGACACGAATTTACGTATTATTTTCTCACCAGTTTATGCTTTTTGGCTAGCTGCAATAGTGGAAAAATGGACTAAGAAGCTGCCAAAATCAGATGGTAATTACAAGCTGTTATATGAACCAAAATGTATGGCGTAATGATAATTTATATATAGAAAAGCGTGTGTCAGTATGATGCACGCTTTTCTTATTTAATCAGGAGAAAATTATGCTATATGTGATAAAAATTAGTTTAAATCAATTAATATCTCTGATACAATATAAGATATGGAAAAAATAGGAAATAAAGAAAATCATAAATGTACACTTAGAAAGTGAGGATAATATGATAGAAAAAAGTATTCGTAATATATTAATGAAGTATCCGCAAGTATTATATGGATACACGTCAATTGAATACAGCAATTTCTCAAATGAATATAAATCTGCTCTCGTTATAGCGGTTCCATACGACAAACAGCTTACCTTAAAAAACTATTCTGAGGTAGAATTTGAAAACACTATTGGCAGAGCAAGAGAAACCATTCATACTATTTTGAAATCCATCGAAGAACTGCTACAATATCAGATGATTAATTACTATATCCCTCCTGAAGCACAAAATGATGAAACAGAATTAGTTGCTCCTTTTTCCTTTAAATTTGCAGCAATAAAATCAGGTATAGGCTGGATTGGTAAGAATGATGTTGTAATAACAGAAAGATATGGTCCTCGTATAAGGTTATCAGCAATTTTAATAGATTATTCGTTTACACATGGAAAACCATATTTAGAAAGCCATTGCCCAAAAGATTGTAATCTTTGTGTAAATATATGCCCATATAGAGCTGTAAAAGGAACAATTTGGAATGTAAATACATATAGAGATATTATAATAGATTACCACTTATGTAATGAGAAAAGAAGTTTATTTAAAAAAGAGCATGGAAGAAAAAATGCATGTGGACTTTGCATGGTAGCATGTCCTTATGGAGAAATGTAATATTTGATCCTATTTCGTTTGCAATTACACTATTAATTAGTTATTGACATAAACGATAAATATGCTAGTATAATTATTAACAATTACAGACAGAAGCGTTGACGAGGAGGAGTACGTGCTAATCCGGATAGGCAGAGAGAAGATGGTTGGTGAAAATCTTTATGAAGGAAGCATGGAAGTAGCCTTTGAGCTTTGGATTGAACAGTTTATCTAAGTAGACTCCAACGGAATCCCACCGTTATCAAGGGAAACAGTATCGGAACGATAATTATTCCCGTATTGTAATGAGTGCAGAAGTATTTCTGAATTTAGGTGGTACCACGGACACGTTAGTTCGCCCTAAGCATTAGCTTAGGGCGCTTTTTTTGTCTGTTTTGTAATTTTAATTACAGGAGGTATCTATCATGGAAAAGAAATACGATTTTCATAAGGTAGAAATGGATTTAGAAAAGTTGTGGGAGGAGAATGATATTTATAAATATCATAATGGGAGAGAACGAAAAGTTTTTTCTATTGATACGCCACCACCGACAGTTAGCGGAAAATTGCATATTGGGCATGTGTTTTCTTATACACAGGCAGAAATGATTGCCAGGTTCAAAAGAATGCAGGGATATGATGTATTTTATCCATTTGGCTTTGATGATAATGGTCTGCCTACAGAACGATTGGTAGAAAAGGATGAGAACATACACGCATCAGAGTTACCAAGAAGTGAGTTTAGAAATCGATGTATACACACAATAGAAAAATATGAAGGTGATTTTAAGTCTCTATGGAAAAGATTAGGTTTTAGTGTAGACTGGACACTTCAATATCAAACAGTTTCTACTTTATCACAGAAAATATCACAAAAGTCTTTTTTAGAACTGGTAAAAAT
>CAZQTM010000048.1:2885-6755 GCA_964595855.1 uncultured Lachnospiraceae bacterium
GTACCATTATATAACTTTGAGATTCCAATATTATGTGATGAGTCTGTTGCAATCGACAAGGGAACAGGTGCCGTAATGTGTGCAACTTTTGGGGATTCAACGGATATGGAATGGTATACCAGGCATAATCTACCATACAGAGAAACCATAATGCAAAATGGATTGATTCAAAAAGACGTTTTGTATATAGGTGGAATGAAGATAAAAAAAGCAAGGGAGAAAATAATAGAAATATTATCTGAACAAGATTTAATTATAAAACAGGAAAACATCCGTCATTCTGTTGCAGTACATGAGCGTTGCGGTACGGATGTTGAAATCATACCATCTAATCAATGGTATATAGACGTACTATCGGAAAAAGAAAGGTTTTTACGTGCAGCGGATGAAATTAATTGGCACCCACAGCATATGAAGAACCGTTACAAGATATGGGTAGAAAATCTGAAGTGGGATTGGTGTATTTCAAGACAGCGATATTTTGGAGTACCTTTCCCAGTTTGGTATTGTAAGAATTGTAAGAAACCAATTTTTGCAAAGGAAGATCAGCTTCCAGTAAATCCTATGGAAGATAGGCCAAAGGATGCCTGTACTTGTGGCTGTAATGAATTTGTTCCAGAGACAGCAGTATTTGATACATGGGCAACCTCCTCTGTTACCCCACTTATTAATGCAAAATTTGGAGAAGACAATGATATTTCAAAAGAGATTTTTCCAATGGGAATGAGAAATCAGGCACACGAAATCATTCGTACATGGGCATTTTATACCATTGTAAAGAGTTTATATCATACTGGTCAGATACCATGGAAAGACATTATGATTAGTGGATTTGTACTGGCAAAACCAGGAGAAAAAATAAGCAAATCTAAGGGAAATGATTCCTATTCACCGAAAACACTGATAGAAAATCATTCTGCCGATGCCATACGGTATTGGGCAGCAAACAGCAAACTAGGTACGGATACTTTTTTTAGTGAGGACGAATTGAAAATTTCTAAAAGATTTATAACAAAGCTTTATAACGCTTCAAAATTTGCCATTATGCAACTTAGTGATTATAAGCAATCAGATACTTATGATCTATCAAAATTATTGCCGATTGACCAGTGGATACTTCAGCGTGTAAATGAAACAACCATAACTGTTATAAAACTATTGAATGATTATGAAATTGGTCAGGCAAGGCATGAAATTGATGATTTATTTTGGCAGGATTTCTGTGATTATTATATAGAAATTGTTAAGGAACGGTTATACCAGCCGGATAAACATGGTACAGAACAAAGGTATTCAGGCCAATATGCACTGTATCATAGTTTACTGGGTATTCTTAAGCTGTACGCGATTTATACTCCGTATGTAACAGATTACATCTATCAGGAATTTTATAGAAAGTATGAGAAATTTACCTCGATCCATCAAATGACTTGGTCTACAAATGAAACGCAGAGTATCTATATTGCATTTGGAGAACAGGTGAAAGAATTGATAAGTGAAGTTAGAAGGAAGAAGACAGAAAAGCAAATGTCTATGAAGGATGAACTACCAGAACTTATAATTACCTGCCAGAAAATTTATAAAGAATTTTATAAGAGTACTGAAAAAGATATTAAGGCTTGTACAAGTGCAAAAAAAATCATCTATAGAAGTTAATTACAAAAGGCCAGACTAGAATTTATATTCTAATCTGGCCAAATTATTATATATTTATTATTTACAGAGTTTCAGGTTACCAAAGTATTCGGTAGAAAGATAAGAATTATCGGTAGAGTCACAGAACTTGGAGATTCCAATTCGTGCCCCATTCTTTGCATCATTAATCTGTGCATCAAAACCAATTGTGGTATTCTCTTTCATGGGTGAGGTAAAAGGAATTACAATTTCAACCAGATAGCCACCGGGTTCTTCAACTGCAACAGATTCAACCCCTTCCTGCGTTGGAACGGTTCCAAAAGTCATCTTACCATTACAGTCAACACGATACTGTCCATCATCCTTCTGATAACTTGCAGATTTTCCATTATTCTGATCAACAAAAATTTCAATGGAATCATGCTCGTAAGGATTTGCAGAAGATGTATTTAAGTCATTATCCTTAACATGTATCAGCGCATATAAATGATTCTCATCCCATAATGCTTTCACCATGCCGGTTGCACCCTGCCATGCCATTACCTGACGGTTTATAGGCATTTCCTTGGCACTCGACCAGATTTCATCCTCTTTACCGTCTATTAATGGTGTACCATAGGAAGCTTCACCTTCAACAAGTGAACTAACGCCAACCTTGTCAGCATGTTTCTCTAAATATCCTTCTGGATCTATAACGGCATAAAAAGCTTCTTTTGGTTTATAGTTGCTGTCAAACATACATGGAAACATTTCTCCACGCCAACTTTGACTATCAATCGTCCCCCAGAAGGTAACCCTTGCAATTTTATCCTCATTTGCTTTTAATACTTTAAAGATTTGTGCATAAGTAATTGCCTGTTTGATATATCCTTCTTCAGGCATTTTCCCATCAACAGTTTTACTATATGTAACATCTAACTCTGTTACACTAATCTCGACACCTAAATTACCAAATTGTTGAATTGCATAGTCTAGCCCACCGATGGCAGTTCCGGTCTGGTAGTGTCCCTGAATTCCAACACCCTCTACTGGGACGCCTTGAGAGATAAGGTCTTTTATCATAGCATAGGCTACATCAGCTTTTTGTGGTGTTTCTAAATTATAGTCATTGTAATATAACTTACAGTCAGGATTCGCTTCCTTTGCAAACTGGAAAGCCAGTGCAATGTAATCAGGACCGATTGCATTATACCAGGGACTGTGTCTTAAGCATTTTGTCCAATCACCATCCTTTGGTAAAGGTCTGTTATCTTCAATGGCTTCATTCACAACATCCCATGATATTACATTACCCCTGTAGTGACTTGCCACGTTTGTTATATGAGATTTCAATTGTTCAATGGCTTTTTCGCGCGTAACATCTTTAGCCATCCAAACTGGACTTTGCTGGTGCCATGCTAAAGTATGGCCTGCAACAAGTAAATTATGTTCTTTAGCAAATACCATCATTTTGTCGGCTGCATCATATGTGAAAGTACCCTCAACGTTTTGCATGCCCTCAGGCTTCATTATATTTTCCGGAGTAATTACATTAAACTGACTATCCATTAAAGCAATATCTTGTTCAGTTAAACTATTTTCCGCATAAATAGTTCCTACCAAAAAATCATCCTTATAGATTTCCTTTAAAGAAGGTAAGTCAGCGACCTCATCAGGCTTAGATGTATCTGCAGCTTTAGGTATGTAGTGATTAAAATAATTCAAGATTACTTCATTTGTTTTTATTCCGGCAGAACTTTCAGTAGGCCACGAATGACCGCCTTCCTCAATTTCTAAATACCACACAAGATTGTCATTTTTATCACTGGAGTAACAGTAAGCTGTTGTTTTATCAGACAATTTAATCGTTTCTTCTTTATCAAGGTCATTTGCAGTTTTCCAGTATTCTATGACCCCATCTATTGCAGGTGCATCACCATAATGGGCAGAAGATGAACTATCTAATGGTACGAAGGAATCTTTTGTACCATTGATCTGCAGAATTCCAACAGAAGTTTTTTCACTTCTCTCATTCCATGCACCGCCTGTCATAGTACCACACACACTTGCAACGGCTCGAAAGGTATCCGGTGCTTTACATGCCAAACGGTACATCATTAATGCACCATTACTAAATCCGGCAGCAAATGTATGCTCTTTACTGTAGCCATATGTATCCTGCAAATACTTTGCAAGAGCCACAAGATATCCCGTGTCATCATTTCCGGTATCTTTTAGACCGGAATTCCAACAGGC
>CAZQTM010000048.1:6855-10061 GCA_964595855.1 uncultured Lachnospiraceae bacterium
GAAAAAAGCGGTAATAGGATGAATAACTTTCCCCACATTTTATTCATAAAAAAATCCCCATGTCGGAGCTGTTTTTGCGGAGGCATCGCAGCCTGAAATTCGCGAAGGCGATTTCGGGCTTTCGATAAATAGAATTTGTGCTCCGTCACAAATTCGTGTGTGAGAAATATACTATCAAGCATATTTCTCACACTATCCCCATAATATTTTTATGTTGCTTTCTATTTAGTTATTATAACATTTATTTCCAAAAAGAAATATATGATATAATGGGAGGAAACAAAAAGAAAGTTAGGAGAAGACATATGAATTGTTACATTACACACTGTGCATTATACGTTTCAGATATAGAGAGAGCAAAGGAATTTTATGTGAAATATTTTGATGGAACAGCAAATGAGAAATATACAAATAGCAAGGGATTCCAAAGCTATTTTATAAAATTTAAGATGGGTGCAAGCTTAGAAGTAATGACACATGTTGATTTACAGGTACGTAAAGTAATGGATAAAGTAAATGGCTTTAGTCATATCGCATTCGCAGTAGGAAGCGAGGAGAAGGTAAGAGAAATTACTGACTTATTCGTCAAGGATGGATATGAATTACTGAGTCCGGTAAGAGTTACCGGAGATGGTTACTATGAAAGTTGTGTAGCGGATCCAGAGGGGAATCGAGTTGAAATAACAGTTTGAGACTGTTTAGCAACACATGTTCTCTATTATGTAAAGCAATCTCGGAAGGAAGACTAACTCTTGACGACCAGATAAGTCAATATATAAAAATGCCAAAAGGATATTACTGCCCAACAATTCGTAAATTAGTGACACATACATCAGGTTATAAAGGATACTATTTAAATCCTATCTAATATTTCTCCGGATAAGAGGGTTCCTGCTACTGTTTTAAGTATCAAATTAATACAAGAATTACAAGATGAGTATGATGTGACAGATATGTCAAAAAGGATGTAATTACTGATTTCCTTGATTTTACCATTCTCAATTAACAAATCCCCATGTCTATAATGATCACCAGACATTGTAAATATATTCCAATTATTTATTAATAAATTATCCATTTCTTTCTTCTTATTTTTTCTCATTCTTCCTTCCTTAATCATACTAAATAATTTGGTAAATTTATGTACTTTTATAATATTATTTCCTTATAAAGTTCAAAAATGTATAATGATATAAAACATACATTTTATAGCAATATGAGGTTAAAAATGTCAAAAGAAGTTATCATTAAAAGCAATAAATTTGGTATTAAATTAATATTAGATAATTCATTACCATTTGAGGATTTATTACATAAGATAGAAGCTAAGTTCAAAGAGATGGATGATTTTTTTAAAGATTCCACTATGACCATTACCTTTGATAACAGGGTTTTGACACGGGATGAAGAAAAAGAAATCGTTGATGTCATAATGAAAAACAGCCATATTATAATATCGGCTGTCGTTGGCCCTGATAAACATGATACAAAAGAACAAGCAGGGAAAAAAAAGAGAGTAGATAATGAGCTTTTCTTTTCAACTCAAAACGATGACTACAATAGTCAAAACAATAGTCTTGATAGTAACGAACCCGTTTCAGGATTCTATAAAGGAAATTTAAGATCGGGACAAGTTTTAGAGTGTAAATCAAGCGTTACCATTATAGGTGATGTAAATCCAGGAGCAAAGGTAATTTCAGGTGGAAACATTGTAATTCTTGGCTCCTTAAAGGGAAATGCACATGCCGGTGCACAAATGGACGATAAAGAAGTGACTAATAGGGAATGCTTTATCTTTGCATTAGAGATGAAACCGATCCAGTTACAGATAGGAGACCTTATTGCCAAATGTCCAGATAAAGATAATAAGGGAAAACGTAATCGAAAAAAAGAAAGGCAATCAGTTAATACACAACGTTCTCAAATTGCCATTGTAAAGGATGGATATATCTATATTGAGCCAATGACAAAGGGTAGCTTAAGTTGAATTTAGTGAATTTTATATAATGGAGGAAGAATGAATGAGTGAAGTAATTGTAATTACATCTGGAAAAGGTGGGGTTGGCAAGACAACAACGACAGCAAATGTTGGGACAGGACTTGCTAGCTTAAATAAGAAAACGGTAATGATTGATACAGATATAGGACTTAGAAACCTTGATGTGGTAATGGGACTTGAAAATCGTATTGTCTATAATCTAGTGGATGTGATTGAAGGCAAATGCCGTATAAAACAGGCAATGATTAAGCATAAAAAGTATTCCAATCTCTATTTACTCCCATCTGCACAGACGAGAGATAAGGATGCAGTAACTCCTGAGCAGATGAAAAAGCTAGTGGATGATTTAAGACAGGAATTTGATTATATCTTATTAGACTGTCCAGCTGGTATTGAACAAGGATTTAGGAATGCAATTGCAGGTGCAGATAGAGCAATCGTTGTAACGACTCCAGAGGTTTCAGCTATTCGTGACGCAGATAGAGTTGTTGGATTATTGGAAGCGAATGAGATGAATAAGATTGATTTAGTAATCAACAGAATCCGAATGGATATGGTGAAAAGAGGAGATATGCTAAAGGTTGAGGATGTGTGTGATATATTATCCATAAATCTAATCGGCGTAGTTTCTGATGATGAACAGATTGTGGTATCAACGAACCAGGGTGATCCTGTAGTAGGATCAAACTGCCTTGCTGGTCATGCCTACATGAATATATGCAAAAGAATTATTGGCGAGGATATTCCGTTTTTGAATCTCGAAGAGAAAAAGGGTATGGTATCAATGTTTAAGGAATTGTTTAAGAAAAACTGAGGAGAAGACTAATATGGGATTAATGGATTTGTTTAAAAAGACGAACTCAGGTGAGGTAGCAAAAGATAGATTGAAATTACTACTTGTGTCAGATCGGGCAAATTGTTCACCTGAAATGATGGAACTTATTAAAAATGACATAATCAAAGTGATATCTAAATACATGGATATTGATTCATCCAGTCTGGATATACAACTAACAGAAACAGAGTCTGAACATAATAATGGAACAGTCCCCGTTTTATTAGCAAATATCCCTATTAAGGACATAAAGCATCACAAATAAGACAAAGAACTACTGCGAAAACAACATCACAGTAGTTTTTTTTACTAAAATATTAGAAAATGGAATAATATAGCATTTATTTATGATATGTGGTAATATTGTGTTAT
>CAZQTM010000048.1:10161-12333 GCA_964595855.1 uncultured Lachnospiraceae bacterium
CAACAATCTGATTCTGTCTGTGTTTTTAAAGTAGAAGTTGAAACGCTTACAGGAAAAAGAAAGTTAAAAGAAGCATGCAATGATTCTGATCAAATTAAGGTGTGATTGATCAATAAATAATCTTACTCCTTTTTTCATAAAGAGTCGTCGATTGCCACATTCCAAAAATATCTTTTGCAATATTTTCGCGGGTTCCAAATTTACGGAATCCGCATTTTTCATGCATATTTACACTTATTAAATTATTGGAGAAAATGCAGGCATATAAACACCAATATCCCATCTTCTCACTTTCAGTACAAATATGATTCAAAAGTTCTGTACCATACCCCATTCCTTGATAAGCTCTATCAAAGTAGATACTTTCTTCTACTACTCCCCAGTAAGCTTTTTTGGATGATGTTTTGCTAATAGCGCACCAGCCTGCAACATTATCATCTACCGTTAAAACGAAGCGACAATCCTTTAAATGATCAGTATCCCATTGTTCATATGTAGGACATGCGACAGAAAAAGTTGATTTTCCAATTTTAATTGCATCTTCATAAATCTGTGAAACTCTTGTCCAGTCGGAATCATTCATATCACGTATTTTCACATTCATAATTAACCTCATACAGTAAATTGTTTATTCATCTTTGAATGAAATATTGACTAAGTATATTCCCTAAAAAGAAATTTGTAAATATTCATTTTATGCAATTTATCGCACCAAAATTATGCCACATATAAACAAAAAAATAACACGCAAAAGCGTGTTATTTTAAGCGTTAATTCATATTAAAGGGTAAATTTCTGAGCTAAATCTTTCAAATTATTAATAGAAGATAAGCATTCATCAATCACACGGTTGTTGTCTGATGTTTTTGATACAATATCAGAAGTTTTTGTAGCTATTTCTGTTACCCCGATTGTGGATTCTGAAACGGTACTACTAATGCCACTAAGGGAGGTTGCTACATTATCAATAGAATCAGTAAGTGTTCTGATTGAATTTTCTATATCAACCATACTTTTTTTGAAAGTGGTGGCGTCATTTTTATATTGAATACTAACATCACTAAATTGCTCATAGTCTTTAATTACTACATTCTCAAGGAAATTGAGTGATGAGGTTAAGGTGTCTGCCATTCTAGATACAACTTCATTGACTTCAGCAACAATGTCGTTGATATGTCCAACTGTTTCAGATGATTGACTTGCCAAAGAACCAATTTCTGTAGCAACAACTGCAAATCCTTTTCCAGCTTCCCCAGCTCTTGCGGCTTCAATGTTTGCATTTAGCGCTAATAAACTAGTTTGAGATGAAATTGACATAATCGCTGCCGTAAGATCATTAATTTTTGAAACGGCTTGTGAATCTTCAATTGCTTTATTCGTTTTTTCCTTAACTTCAGCATACATGCTTCTAGTACGTTTATTAGATGTATCAGTTTGTTGATTCAGAAGTTCTGCTCTTTCCATAATAGATTCGGAAATGGATTCTCCCTGTGTTGATAAGTTATGTATGCCAACAGCTTCTTTTTGCATTGTTTCAATATTCCCATTAATGGTTTCGGTAGCAGCAGCAGTTTCCTGCATGCCTGCTGCTAATTCTTCAGTGGTAGAGGAAGTATCCGAACACATATCATTAATATCATGACTGGATATCTCGACTGCATTTATCTGTTTCGTCAATTTATCACTTGTATCTGAAAGCTCATTAACAATATTACGAAGATTACTTCTCATTTTGAAAATAGCAACACCAATTGCCCCAATTTCATCCTTACGTTTCTTTGTACGATTGTTCTGATCTGTTGATGTAAAATCGAGGTCAGCTGTTTGTTGTATTACGTTTGTCATTGCTTTAAGTGGTTTTGTCATAAATAGACTAAATATAAATCCAATGATTGAAAATAATAGAGTACAGAACAAGACAACCTGTATCAATATGAAAATCATTTGAGATCTGAAACCCATAACATCAACTTCATTTGCAGTGACAACTAGGATTTTGTTATTGTCTGCAATACTATATGCGGCATACTTTGTCGCACCTTTATATTCATAAGTAACTACTTCGTTTGATGGCTTTTTACCAGCCTGCAGTTCTTTCACGAGTCCTGCTACAACGGTATTTTCAACCGGTTTACCAACTTTTTCTTTGGTAGGATGATAAACCATGGTACC
>CAZQTM010000049.1:0-9073 GCA_964595855.1 uncultured Lachnospiraceae bacterium
TACTACTGAAGTGGTAGATGAGAATGCAGAGAATGTAAACCTGTTGGAAAATGGTGATTTTTCGAATGGTACAGAACACTGGGGAACTTACATTACAAAAGGCGGTGCAGGAAAGTTTTCTGCTGACGGTGGAGTTGGAAAGTTGGAAATCAGTAATACGGGCGGTGCAGAGTATGCTGTTCAGTTATACTATGATGGCTTCCCACTTAAGATGGGTGGTGTCTATGAGTTTTCATTTGACATTTCATCAACGGTTGACAGGAACATGGAAGCAAGAATTCAGGTAAATGGTGGTGACTACAGTCCTTATATTAGTGAGTTAGTCGATATTACAAGTGATATGAAGACATATTCGTATACATTTTCAATGGAGGATGGAGGCGACCCGGCACCCAGAATGTGCTTTAACTTAGGAACTACGATTGATGGTGTTGGTTATGATACTCATACTGTTGAAATTGATAATATTTCATTAAAGATAACAGATGCATCTAATATAGCAGAGGTTGTGAAAGAAGATAACAGCGTGGACTGTAATCTAAACCAGGTTGGATATATGCCAGATGCAAGAAAAACCGTTGTAATCAGAAGTGAAGAACCAATAAAGGGATTTACAGTTGTAGATGATAGTAACAAAGAGGTATATAAAGGTACACTTTCAAATGCAATTGATTCCGTAAATGCAGGAGATACGGTTTATATTGGTGATTTTTCTGACTTTAATAAACCTGGTACTTATAAAGTTATAAGTGAGAATGGAAAGGAATCGTATCCTTTTGCTATAGGAGATAACATTTATCAGGATTTGTTAAAAGATTCGTTTAGAATGTTATATTTGCAACGTTGTGGTATGGAACTTGATAGTACATTAGCAGGAGATTTTGCTCATCCGATATGTCATAATACAGAAGCTGTTATATATGGAACCGACACGAAAAAGGAAGTTAATGGCGGTTGGCATGATGCAGGAGATTATGGAAGATATGTAGTAACAGGAGCAGAAACAGTAGCGGACTTATTATTGGCTTATGAAGATTATCAGGACATCTGGAATGGTAATGATGCAGATGCTTTTAATATTCCTGAAAGTGGTAATGGTATTCCAGATATATTAGATGAAGCAAGATATGAACTTGATTGGTTACTGAAAATGCAGGATGATACAAGCGGTGGTGTTTATCATAAGGTAACTTGTAGAGAGTTCCCTGGGTTTGTAATGCCACAGGAAGAGACGGAAGAACTTGTGTTATCCCCAATCTCAACGACAGCTACAGCAGATTTTGCAGCAATTATGGCAAAGAGTTCAACCGTATTTAAGGATATCGATCCAGAATTCTCTGCTAAAGCATTAAAAGCAGCTTTAAATGCATGGAAATATCTTGAGAATAATGGAAATTCTTCTGGATTCCATAATCCGGAAGATATTCTGACTGGTGAGTATCTTGATGGACAGGATAAGGATGAGCGCTACTGGGCAAGTGTAGAGTTATATAAGATTACAAAGGATACTAAATTTAAAACTATCATTGAAGATATGATGGAACTATATATATTGCAGGGATATGGCTGGAAAGAAATGGGAAGCTATGGCAATATTGCGTATCTTTCAGTGGATGAGAGTATGAAGAATCCTACATATGAAGATAAATTGAAAAAGGAAGTTATTGCAAGAGCAGAAGAATATATAACCAATTCTAAGGAGGATGGATATCTGGTTTCACTTGGTGATGACTATATCTGGGGCAGTAACATGGCAGTTAGTAATAATGCAAGACAGATGATAATGGCAGAACAATTATCCGACAATAAGGATTTTGGAACATATGCTTATGATCAATTGTCTTATCTCTTAGGCCAGAATGCATTGTCATATTGCTTTATCACCGGATATGGTAGTGTTTCACCAAAACATGCGCATCATCGTCCATCTATGGCAACAAAAAAAGTTTTAAAGGGTATGGTCATTGGTGGACCGGACAGTGCTTTGGAAGATCCGTTTATGGTATCAACTATGGCTGATGTCGCTCCAGCTAAATGCTATGTTGACAGTGACCAGAGTTTCTCAACGAATGAAGTTACTATTTACTGGAATTCTCCATTTATCTATTTCTTAAGTGCTGAAATGAGCAGAAATAAGTAGAAAAGGAATGAAAATTAAAACAACCGCAATCAAAAGTGATTGCGGTTGTTTTGTTGAAATTATTTTGTAATTTTTTCGGATAATAAATTAATATACCATTTTGCACAATCTTTTAAATCTTCCTCTAAAAAACCAGTTGTTTTTGTACATGTTGGAATAAAAGTTGCACATGATTCATCACGGTTTGCAAGAGCCCACATAAGATAACTAACCTGATATTTGTCTAAAAGGTCCATCCAAAGTTTAGCCTGTTCCAGATTGGATTCTCCCTGTCCAGATGCATCACAGATACCAAATTCACTGACAAAAAGTGGAAGTTTTGCATTTGCTGCGTCTTCAAATATCTTCCTTAAATCATCCCTATGGGTATCGGCATAAAAATGAAGAACATACATCAGATTATTAAAACCTTTAATTGGGTCGTTAACAGCGTTATCAACATTCTGTGACCATGATGGAGTACCAATCAGGATAACGGCGTTCTCATCAAGTTTACGAATGATGGGAATCACAGTCTCTGCATATGCTTTAATATCTTTCCAGTTACAGTCTACATTTGGCTCATTGCAGATTTCATAGAATACATTACCATAAGCATGATATTTTTCTGCCATTTCTTCAAAAAAGCGTATACTCTCATCCATATGTATTAGAGGGTTTGAATCACTTAAGATATGCCAGTCAATAATTACATATAATCCAAGTTCTGTAGCTGCTCTTACCCCTCTATCTATTACTTCTTTCAATTTCTCACGATTTTTGTCATCACCTACGCAATATCCGTTTTCTTCAGCGGTATACATAGCAAGACGAACAATATCAATATGCCATTGATCCCTCATAAATTCAAAAAAATCACGATTCACGTATTCCGGATACCAGGAGAGACCATGTGTTGAATACCCACGTAATTGTACAATTTCACCATTATAGTCTACTAATTTTCCTTCTCGATTTACAGAAAGTGCGCCATGTATATCATATTTTGTCTTCATTATGTCCTCCTCTTTTATCATGTAAAATAGATAATATTAATTTACCATATTATTCTATGAAATCCAATTGAGAAATTCAATATTTTGTGCTAGTCTTAGTTCATGAAAAAACGTGGAGGAATATCATGATTGATACAACAACGATATCACTGAACTATATAAAAAAGGATCAATTAACGGGAAGCTACAAAGGAATGCGTTATCGATTAGCTAAAGTAAATGATGAAATTGAGGTGATCATCTGGCCTGAACCATTTAATTTCTTTACAACATCAGAAGATAAGAAACAAAAAAAGATGTTTTCACTTAATAATGAGGGAAAAGAGAAAGCAGTAGAGTGGCTAAATAATCAATATACAGACCAAAAATCATTATGGGATCTTGCAATGCATACACCACAAATATGAAAAGCCGATGTAAAAAATACATCGGCTTTTCATATTTGTTATTCGTTTAAATTTTTATGTGCAGTTGATAGCATAAGCTTGATTCTGTTTAACTGGTTTACTTCACTGGCACCCGGATCATAATCAATTGCTACAATATTTGATTTTGGATGTCTTTTTCTTATTTCTTTTATGACACCTTTTCCTACCACGTGGTTGGGTAGACATCCAAAAGGCTGTGTACATACAATATTATTTGTTCCTGATTTGATTAATTCAATCATTTCGCCGGTTAAGAACCAACCCTCTCCAGTCTGATTACCAATTGAGACAATGGGTTTTGCATATTCTACTAATTCTTCTATATGTGTTGGCGGTTCAAAGTGTCTGCTTTTCGTAAATGCTTTCACTGCAGGATGTCTTAAGAATTCAAGGGCTTTAATACCTAATGAAGAGATTACAGCACCTTTTTTACCTGTATTAAAATGCTCATTATCATAAATCTGGTTATAGAAACAGTACAGCATAAAGTTTAGTAATTCTGGAACAACAGCTTCTGCACCTTCTGACTCTAATAACTTTACGAGGTGATTATTACCAGCTGGAGAAAATTTAACAAGAATTTCTCCTACAATACCAACCTTTGGCTTTTTCATGGTTTCATCAATTTCGACCGAATCAAAATCCTTTATAATCTGGCGGCACATTTTGCTAAACTGACCATATGTTGGGTATTTTTTTTCTACAAATTTGATTGCTTCTTTTTTCCACTTATCATGTAATGCATTAACAGAGCCTTTTACTTTTTCATATGGCCGCATTCGATAAACACAACGCATAAATACATCACCGATTGTGGCAGCATAGGCTACACGCAATAATAACTGAGCATTTATTTTAAAGCCAGGATTTTTTTCGATTCCGGCCAGATTAAGAGAAATAACAGGAATATATTCCATTTCAGCCTTTTTTAGTGCACGTCGTATAAACCCAATGTAATTTGTTGCACGGCATCCACCACCTGTTTGGGTAATGATGATGGCAGTTTTCTTTAGGTCGTATTTCCCGGAGAGTAAAGCCTGCATAATCTGTCCAACAACAAGTAAAGAAGGATAACACGCGTCATTATTTACATATTTGAGTCCTACATCAACAGAGTGACGGTTATCGTTTGATAACACTTCCAGATGATAACCACAAGCGCTCATTGCAGGACCAAGAAGGTCAAAATGAATAGGAGACATCTGTGGACAGAGAATCGTATAGTCTTTTCTCATTTCTTCTGTAAATGGTAACTTTGTTATAGCACTCGAATGAATGGTCCGCGTCTTTTGTTTCTTCGCTCTAACATTAAGCGCAGAGATTAAGGAACGAATACGGATTCTTGCAGCCCCTAAGTTATTTACTTCATCAATTTTTAAACAGGTATAAATTTTTCCAGAGCCTGATAATATGTCATTCACCTGATCAGTTGTAACTGCATCCAGACCACAGCCGAATGAATTTAGCTGTATCAAATCTATATTTTCAGTTGTTTTTACGTAACTTGCTGCAGCATATAGTCGTGAATGATACATCCATTGATCAGATACTATGAGTGGGCGTTCCGGTACAGCTAAATGGGATACCGAGTCTTCTGTTAACACTGCAATATCATAGGATGTAATCAGTTCTGGTATGCCGTGATTTATTTCAGGGTCGAGATGGTAAGGACGTCCGGCCAGTACAATACCTCGCTTACCGGTAACCATCAGATACTGTATGACTTCTTCTCCCTTTTTCTTAATATCTGTTTTGACTTCTTCAAGTTCCTTCCATGCAGCATCGACTGCTTCACTAATCTGGGAGGATGGAATATCACTAAATTCCTTTATTAATTCCTGAGCGATTACGTTAGCATTTGCAAAAGAGAGAAAAGGATTTCTAAATACAACATTTCCACATCCAATTTCTTCTACATTATTTTTAATATTTTCAGAATATGAAGTAACAATGGGACAATTATAATGGTTGTTTGCTTCTGAAAATTCATTATGCTCATAAAAAACAGAAGGATAGAAAATAAAATCAACTTTCTGGTTAATTAGCCATGAGATATGTCCATGAGCCAATTTGGCCGGGTAACATTCTGATTCGCTTGGTATCGATTCAATTCCAAGTTCATAGATTTTATGTGTTGAACTGGGTGATAAAACAACCTGATACCCTAATTTTGTAAAAAATGTAAACCAGAACGGATAATTTTCATACATATTAAGGACACGGGGAATTCCGACACGTCCTCTTATAGTCTTATCTGCTGACAATGGTTCATAACAAAAGAGTCTGTTTAATTTATAATCAAATAAATTAGGAATATTATTCTGATTTTTTTGTTTACCCAGTCCACGTTCACAGCGATTTCCTGAAATATATTGTCTGCCACCGGTAAAACGATTAATCGTAAGTCTGCAGTTGTTAGTACATCCTTTGCATTTTGCCATGCTGGTTTCAAATTCAAGTTCATCAATCTGATGATAGGAAAGCATTGTGGTTTTATATCCGGCACTATAATGTTCTCTTGCAATCAGAGCAGCTCCAAAGGCACCCATTATTCCGGCAATATCTGGCCTTATCGCATCACAACCCGCTATTTTTTCAAAACTGCGCAGTACAGCATCATTATAAAAGGTGCCACCCTGTACAACAATATTTGTTCCTAATTCGGTTGCATCGGATACTTTGATAACCTTAAATAATGCATTTTTAATAACTGAGTATGCAAGACCAGAAGAAATATCGGATACAGTAGCTCCTTCTTTTTGGGCCTGTTTTACTTTTGAATTCATAAAAACAGTACATCTTGTTCCTAAATCAATTGGGTGTGGTGCAAACAATGCTGCTTTGGCAAAATCCTGTACGCTGTAATTTAATGATTGAGCAAAGGTCTCGATGAAAGAACCGCAACCGGATGAACAGGCCTCGTTTAATTGTACGCTGTCAACTGTCTGGTTTCTGATCTTGATACATTTCATATCCTGACCACCTATATCAAGGATACAGTCAACAGAAGGGTCAAAAAAGGCAGCTGCGTAATAATGTGCAACAGTTTCTACTTCACCATCATCCAGCAAAAAGGCAGCCTTCATTAAAGCTTCACCATATCCGGTGGAGCAAGAACGTACAATTTTGGCCGATTTTGGTAGAATAGAATATATTTCTTTTAAAGCATCTATAGCAGTTTTTAATGGGCTGCCATTATTGTTACTGTAAAAGGAGTGCAATAAAGCGCCATCTTCTGATACCAGCGCGATTTTTGTTGTAGTAGATCCTGCATCAATTCCAAGATAGCAGTTACCAGAATAACCTTTTAATTCTGCTGTTCTTACACAGTGCGAATCATGACGTTTGCGAAATTCCTCGTAAGCAGCTTCATTTTCAAATAATGGTTCCATACGTTCTACTTCAAATTCCATCTTGATATCTGAAGAAAGTTTACCAACCATTTCTTCCATTGAATAGGAGACATCTTCTTTGGCATTTAGAGCAGAACCCATCGCTGCAAACAAATGGGAATTTTCCAACTCAATGGTATGTTCTTCATCTAACTTAAGGGTTCTAATAAAAGCAACTTTTAATTCAGACAAAAAATGTAGAGGTCCACCTAAAAAAGCAACATGCCCACGAATCGGTTTACCACAAGCCAAACCACTAATTGTTTGATTTACGACAGCCTGAAATATTGAAGCGGATAAATCTTCCTTTGTAGCTCCATCATTTATTAGAGGCTGAATATCAGTTTTAGCAAAAACACCACACCTTGCGGCGATTGTATATAGTGAATGATATTTTTTTGCATATTCATTTAGACCAGAGGCATCAGATTGAAGTAAAGAAGCCATCTGATCTATGAAAGAACCTGTACCACCTGCACAGATACCGTTCATACGCTGTTCGACATTTCCACCCTCAAAATAAATAATTTTTGCATCTTCTCCACCAAGTTCGATTGCGACATCTGTCTCAGGAGCAAAAACCTGTAATGAGTTAGAAACAGCAATTACTTCCTGAACAAAGGGAACCTTAAGATGGTTGGCAAGTGTCAAACCTCCGGAACCTGTAATCATAGGGTGCAACGTAATATTTCCAAGCTTTTCATAGGCTTTTTTTAATAGAGAAGCTAGCGTGTCCTTAATATTTGCAAAGTGCCTTTCATAATCTGCGAACAGCAGTGTATTTTTATCATCTAATATTGCAATCTTTACGGTAGTGGAACCAATATCAATTCCTAATGTATATTGCATTTTACTCATAAATTAACCTTTCCCAACTAATTATTACCTATTATAATACATTATTACAATCTGAAATATTATACGACACGATTTGGCAAAGTGCAACGAACGTTTTCTAATCTTAACAAGATGTATATTTATAAAACTTTCATAGTGAGTTCATAAAAGTTTAAATGATTTCAGTTTAAATCATTAGGTTGTTTGGTTTACATTTGATAATCGGAATGATAGAATAAATGCAATATCTCACATATTAGGAGGAAGTACATGAAAGAAAGTTTTTCGAGAAAAATGGAACGTAAATTTGGAAAATATGCAATTCAAAATATATCGTTATACTTATTGATTTGTTATGCATTTGGATACATCATCCAGTTGGTTAATGCTAATTTTTTAGGTTTCCTTACTTTGGAACCGAGCTTTATTTTAAAAGGACAGATATGGAGAATTATAACATGGATACTTGTTCCACCTGATTCTGGAAATATCTTTTTTACCTTAATAATGCTCTACTTTTATTACAATATAGGAAGATCTTTAGAATCGGTATGGGGAACGTATCGGTATAATTGTTATCTATTTATGGGTATGCTCTTTACAGTACTGGGAAGCTTTGTGCTATATGGAATTTTAAACTTAATGGGAATGCCTAATCCAGTTGGATTTGGTATCTATTTCAGTACCTACTATGTAAATATGTCTATCTTTCTTGCATATGCAGCAACATTTCCAGATATGCAGGTTTTACTTATGTTTATTATTCCGGTTAAAGTTAAATTTTTAGGAATCATATACGGTATTATGCTGATTATAAACTGTATTCAGGGAGGCTTGATTTTATGGGTAGTAATTGGTTCGTCGCTTCTTAATTTTGTTGTTTTCTATTTTACATCGCGAAACAGAGTTCATATTACCAGGAAACAGGCTAAACAACGGACACAATTTAGAAGTCAGGTTAGAAAAGCGCCTGGTATAACAAAACACAAATGTGCAATTTGTGGCAGAACAGAAGAGACGAATCCTGAATTAGAATTTCGTTTCTGCTCAAAATGTAATGGAAATTATGAATATTGTCAGGAACACCTATTCACGCATGAACACGTAAGGTAAATATAAAGAAAGACTAGGCGTTCATGTGTGATACGCATAGAGCATGTAAAGTAAATAAGGAAAGGTTATATATGAATAAGGAATTAGAATTTGCAAAGACGTTAGAAGAAATAAGAAAAATTGCTAAACAACAAAATAATATAATTTCTGAAGATCAGATTAAAGATG
>CAZQTM010000049.1:9173-12239 GCA_964595855.1 uncultured Lachnospiraceae bacterium
AGAAAAATTGCTAAACAACAAAATAATATAATTTCTGAAGATCAGATTAAAGATGCATTTTATAAGATTGGTATGAAAGAGGATGAATTAGATCTAATTTATGAATATTTGAAACAGAAGAAAATTGGAATAGGACAAGCTGTTGATTTAGAAGATTATTTAACGCAAGAGGATACAGATTATCTCAAAATGTATTTGGAGGAATTGCAGATGTTACCAAGTATACAGAGTGGAGAGCGGGATGCTTATTTTATATCTGCAATGGCTGGAGAAAAAGCCGCCAAACAAAAGGTAATTGAAATACTACTTCCAGATGTTGTGGATTTAGCTAAACTTTATACAGGTCAGGGAGTTTGTATTGAAGATTTGATCGGTGAAGGAAATGTTGCGTTATCAATGGGTGTAGAAATGCTTGGATGTCTTGAAAAACCAGGTGAAGTGCAGGGCATGTTAGGAAAAATGATTATGGATGCTATGGAATCCATTATTGAAAATGATGTGCAAGAGAAAAAAATTGATAATAAAGTTGTCAATAAAGTAAATGCAATTGCAAAAGAAGCGAAAGAGTTAGCAGAAACACTACAGAAAAAAATTACCGTTGAGGAATTAATGCGAGAAACTAATTTAGATGAAAAAGAAATAAGAGATGCGATAAGAATGAGTGGCAAAAAAATAGAATACTTTGAGGATAATAATGAAAAATAATGATTTTAAATATGTAATGCAGGACATGATGAATGTATATATAGGGGCAAATTATACATATGATGAATTAATGGATACAAATGAGGTGCCGTTTAAATTAAAGACTATTATAAGTCACTACATGTTAAAAGAGGTATCGGGAGATACTACCATTGAAAATCATATATTTTACTTGAAACCAAATTGTTTATCTTATTTAGCTTATAAACAAATGAAGGCAAGTTTCAAATTGAGTATTTTTGAAGAAAATGGACATGGAAAAAATAAGCCTGGATATACAAGCCATGAATATCAAATAGATGATATTTTGAATAATCCGGATATTTATTCCAAGAGAGATCAGATTGTAGTAGAAGAAATGCATCTGACAAAGTTATCTTTATTTTCTGTTAGTATATAATGTTAGTAGATATTGGTTTGCTTAATATTTTATTGGGAAGGGCATGTAATCAGTATGAGATTAGAAGAATTAAATGCATACGAAATAGTAACGAAGCAAGATATCAGTGATTTGAATTCAAATGCAGTTATTTTAAGACATAAAAAAACGGGAGCCAGAATAGCACTTCTTCAAAACGATGATGAAAATAAGGTGTTCTATATTGGTTTTCGTACCCCGCCGAGTGAAAGTACTGGAGTTATGCATATTTTGGAACACTCAGTTTTATGTGGATCAAAAGAATTTCCAGTCAAAGATCCTTTTATTGAGTTAGCTAAGGGATCTTTAAATACATTTTTAAATGCGATGACTTATCCGGATAAAACGGTATACCCAGTTGCAAGTTGTAATGATAAAGATTTTCAGAATTTAATGCATGTTTATCTGGATGCAGTTTTCTATCCTAATATCTATAATAAGGATTTGACGTTTAAACAGGAAGGCTGGCATTATGAGCTAGAAAATCCAGAAGATGAATTGACAATAAATGGTGTTGTATACAATGAAATGAAGGGGGCTTTTTCTTCACCGGATGATGTCCTTGAAAGAGAAATATTTAATTCGTTATTTCCGGATACAACATATAGTGAGGAGTCTGGCGGTGATCCAAAGTCAATTCCACATCTGACCTATGAGCATTATCTTGATATACACAGACAATACTATCATCCATCAAATTGCTATATTTATTTATATGGTAATATGGACATGACAGAAAAATTACAATTTATTGATGAACATTATTTATCAAAATTTGATTATTTGGAAATAGATTCTGAAATAAAGGATCAGAAGTCATTTATATGTCCAATAGAAGTTACAAAAAAATTCTCAATTACAGATACAGAATCAGATAAAGACAACACATATTTAAGTTATAACTGCGTTGTAGGAGATAATCTGAGTAAGGAGCAATACATTGCATTTCAGGTATTGGATTATGCTTTATGTACTGCACCGGGTGCTGTATTAAAACAAAAATTGCTAGATAAGGGTATCGGAAAGGATATCTATAGTTTTTATGATAATGGGGTAAAACAGCCTTATTTTTCATTTGTTGCTAAAAATTCGGAGTGTAGTAAAAAGGAAGAATTTATTAAAATTATTGAAGAAACTTTGCAACAAATCTGCAACGAAGGTATTGATCAGGATACCTTAAAAGCAGGATTAAATTATTATGAATTTAAGTACAGAGAGGCTGACTTTGGCTCTTATCCTCCTGGACTTATGTATGGGTTACAAATGTTTGACAGTTGGCTTTATGACGACACGAAACCTTTTATTCATATTGATGCTGCAAAAACATTCCATACCTTAAAAGATGCTATTGGGACTGATTATTTTGTAAATCTGATTTCAAAGAATATTTTACAGAATAATCATAAATCAATTGTTATTGTGCAACCACAGAAGAATCTCGTGGAAGAGGAAGATGAAAAATTACGCAATGAGTTGAGCTCATATAAAGAAACATTAACGAAAGAGCAGATTGGTGACCTAATAAGTAAAACAAAAGAACTTAGAGATTATCAGGAGTCTGAGGATGATATAGAATCTTTAAAATGCATTCCTGTTTTACAAAGGGAGGACATCAAAAAGGAAACGGATCCTTTATATAATGATCTACGAAAAATACAGGAAAATAAGAGCCTGTATCATAATATTGCGACAAATGGAATTGATTATGTAAGATTACTATTTCCAATTGATAAGATTCCACAAGAATATTTACCATATTTGGGAATATTAAAATCCGTATTAGGCTATGTTGATACGAAATCTTATACCTATGCTGAGTTGTTCAACAAAATTAATATGGAGACCGGAGGTATTTCACCTGTTATTAATGTATATACAAATGCATTAAACTTGAACGAGAGTACCGTCACTTTTGAATGGAAAGCCAAAGTATTAAAAGGCAA
>CAZQTM010000050.1:0-12048 GCA_964595855.1 uncultured Lachnospiraceae bacterium
TATGGTTCATTTCAGTCTTTAGAGACGAAGGATTTAAAAGTTGGTTATTCCTTTACAGATTTCATTGTTGAGGATGGGGTGATATGTGCATCTCTTGTTATGAAAGATGAGGATATGGATGTCATTCGTGTACTCATAAAGAATTCTGATTATAAAAGTAAAATACATGAGAGTATTGATTTTACATGCGATACTGATTTTAGTATTGAATATTATAAAGATGGTAAAAAAGACAGAACAGTTAAAAAGAAGAAAGATGAGATATTTCATGTAGAAAAAAATGAATTTCAGCAACACGAGAACAGAATAAAGATTATTCCATCAGCATTATCAGGGAATATCAGTTTACTCAATGTAAATAGAACACAGGGAATTCCTGTCTACGGGGGCGTATTTGAGATTGAAAAAACAGATGATGGAATGTTATTGGTAAATGAAGTCTTGTTAGAGGAGTATTTATACAGGGTAGTACCAAGCGAGATGCCATCTTCTTATTCGATGGAAGCCTTGAAGGCTCAGGCAGTATGTGCAAGAACATATGCATATGGGAAAATGTTACATGCTGGACTTGCAGAATATGGAGCACATGTAGATGATAGTGCTGGTTTCCAGGTTTACAATAATATTTCAAGTCAGCCCGAAACAACGGAGGCTGTTAAAGAGACATTAGGAGAGATTTTGCAATATCAGGATGAGCCAATAGGTGCCTATTACTATTCAACTTCTTGTGGTGTTTCAACGGATACCAGTGTATGGAAGAGTGAAAATGAAGAAAAGCCTCCATATATAAAAGCAAGGGTGATTAGTTCGAATGAAGATAGCATTATTGCAGACGAATTAAAAGATGAAGATAAATTTAGAAATTTTATCGAGTCAGTGGATGAATCCAATTATGAAAATGAAGAAGGGTATTATCGCTGGACATATGAAGTAAATGATATTGATTCTGATTACATGTTAAAACAGTTAAAGGATAGATATGAAAACAATAAGAACTTAATTTTAACAAGAAATAAATCAGGAGAATATGAAAGTAAGAAAATTACGAAACTTGGGAAAATTAAGGACATCAGTGTATTAAAACGTAATCCGGGTGGAGTGATTGATGAACTTTTAATAACAGGAAGTAAGGCAGTAATAAAGGTTACTTCAGAGCTAAATGTACGCTATATATTATGTGATGGAGAGACAAAAGTAATGAAGCAAAATAATGAAGAGGGAAGTATGAATACACTTTTACCAAGTGCGTTCTTTGTAATTGATACTAGCAAAGAAAACGGATATGTGATAGGATACAAACTAATCGGAGGAGGATTTGGCCATGGTGTTGGAATGAGCCAGAATGCTGCCCGAGAAATGGGTAATTTAGGAATGAACTATAAAGATATTCTTTCTTACTTTTATGAGAACAGTGAAATTAAAACAATTCGAACAAAAGGAGAGTCGTGAGTTCATGTTTAAAAAATTAGTGATTATTTTCCGGGATTTTAGTAAGCAACTTTCTAGAGATAATATTGGAGCATTTGCTTCCAGTACAGCATTTTTCTTTTTTCTTTCTCTAGTTCCAATGCTTATGATCATTTGTTCGGTATTACCATATACTCCATTAACAGAGGATAATTTAATGTCGGCAGTTACAAGAATAACACCCGATTCAATGGATCCTTTGATGATTTCTATTATCAGTCAAATGTATGCTAGGTCCACCAATATACTTCCTATTGCAATTATCGTAACAATATGGTCGGCTGGAAAAGGAATGTTAGCATTAATGAGAGGGTTAAATATTGTTAATGGTGTAGTAGAAAACAGGAATTATTTTATCCTACGGATTGCATCGTCTTTTTATACCATAATTACTTTAGTTGCATTATTGTTATCACTTTTATTTTCTGTGTTTGGTAAGGTATTGGTGAATTCATTAACAAAGGGTATACCTCAGATAAGTAATATCGTTTCGGCAATGATACATATGCGTTTTCTGTTTGTTTGGGCATTTTTAGCGTTAGCATTTACTTTTATTTATACTTATATTCCAAATAAAAAGTTAAAATTAAGGTACCAAATACCCGGAGCTATTTTTGCATCCATATCATGGAGTATTTTTTCTTATTGTTTTTCCGTATATGTTGATGACTTTAATGGAATGTTGACTTATGGGAGCCTTAGTACCATTATTTTAATATTAATGTGGCTATATTTTTGTATTTACATACTTCTAATTGGTGCAAATATGAATCGATATTTTAGACCGGTTATAAAAGTATTAATGAAGAAAAAGGTATAAGAATTATGAAAAGTATTGACATCTTTTTCAAATTTACTTAAGATATAATAAGTTAAAAAGCAATGAAGATGATTGTAGGATTATTATTTTATTTAATCTTTGCATTAGTAGGATTACATTTTCGTATAGAGAGAGGAAGTCATCGGCTGTAAGCTTCCTTACGTTCAGATGTATGACGAAGTTCTCATCAGAGCTGCATGGGTGAAGTCGATTAGATGGGTAACCTATGACGTGTGACGCGTTAAGTTATAAAGAGCCCGTTGATAAAATGGGAATTTGGGTGGTACCGCGGATTATATTCGTCCCTGGCATAATTTATGCCGGGGATTTTTTTGTCCCAAAGAAAGCACATGGCAGAAAGGAGCCGTTATGAAAGAAAAACTTGAAAAAATTAAGTGTGAAGCATTTAAACAAATCGAAAATTGTGATGCTTTGGAAAAACTGAATGATGTAAAAGTAAATATTCTCGGTAAGAAAGGAGAATTGACTGCTGTTCTAAAAAGTATGAAGGATGTTGCACCAGAGGACAGGCCAAAGGTTGGTCAGTTGGTAAATGAGACCAGGGCTGAAATTGAAAAAGTGCTGGAAGAAGCGATTAGTAAAATGGAAAAGCTGAGACGCGAAGCCCAGATGAGACAAGAAGTAATCGATGTAACTCTTCCGGCTAAGAAGAACAGTGTGGGCCATAGACATCCAAATACGATTGCAATGGAAGAAGTTGAACGTATTTTTATAGGAATGGGATATGAAGTGGTAGAAGGACCTGAAATTGAGACAGACTATTATAACTTTGAAGCATTAAATATACCTGCAGATCATCCTGCCAAGGATGAGCAGGATACATTTTATATAAACAGTGAATTTTTATTACGTACACAAACATCAGGTACACAGGTACATGTTATGGAAAAAGGAAAACTTCCTATTCGTATGATAGCGCCGGGAAGGGTTTTCCGTTCTGATGAAGTAGATGCAACCCATTCACCATCATTCCATCAAATAGAGGGTCTTGTAATAGACAAACATATTACATTTGCCGATTTAAAGGGAACACTTGCAGAATATGCAAAGGAATTATTTGGAGCAGAGACAAAAGTAAGATTTCGCCCTCATCATTTCAACTTTACTGAACCAAGTGCGGAAATGGATGTTTCCTGTTTTAAATGTGGTGGAAGTGGATGCCGTTTTTGTAAAGGAACGGGATGGATTGAAATCCTTGGATGCGGACTTGTTCATCCCAATGTTCTAAAAATGAGTAATATTGATCCCGAGGAATATAGTGGATTTGCATTTGGAATGGGTCTTGAACGTATTGCATTATTAAAATATGAGATAGATGATATGAGATTATTATATGAAAACGATATAAGATTTTTAAAGCAGTTTTAAGAAAGGAAGATAAATTATGAATACAGCATTATCATGGATTAAGGCATATGTTCCAGAGCTTGATTGCAGTGCACAGGAATATCTGGATGAAATGACATTATCCGGTACTAAAGTAGAGACATATGAGAATTTAGATAAAAATTTAAATAAAATTTATATCGGACAGATTGAAAGTATAGAAAAACATCCGGATGCAGAGAAACTGATTATCTGTCAGGTGAATCTTGGTAAGGATAAACTTCAGATTGTCACGGGCGCTAATAACGTTAAAGTGGGCGATAAAGTACCTGTTGTCGTAGATGGTGGAAAAGTTGCAGGTGGTCATGATGGCGGACCTCTTCCTGAGGATGGTATTACCATTAGAAACGGTAAATTAAGGGGAGTTGAAAGTTTTGGCATGATGTGCTCCATAGAGGAATTGGGATCGAATAAAGATATGTATCCCAATGCTCCAGAGGAAGGTATTTATATTTTCCCACAGGATACAGAAGTTGGAAGTGATGCAATTGAAGCATTAAGACTTCATGATACGGTTTTTGAATATGAAATCACTTCTAATAGAGTTGACTGTTATAGTGTTATCGGAATTGCAAGAGAGGCTGCTGCTACCTTTAATAAGGAATTTAAAGCACCTGTTGTTAAAGTAAAAGAGAATAATGAAAATATAACTGATTATATTTCTGTAGAGGTTATAGACAAAGATTTATGCCCGAGATATTGTGCAAGAGTATGTACCAATATAAAAATTGCACCGTCACCAGAATGGATGCAGAGAAGACTGGCAGCTAGTGGTATCAGACCAATAAACAATTTGGTTGACATTACAAATTATGTAATGGAGGAATATGGTCAACCGATGCATGCATTTGATCTCAGTACAATAACCGGTAAGAAGATTGTTGTAAAACGTGCAAAGGATGGAGAAGAATTTGAGACACTGGATGGACAAATTAGGACGCTTGATTCCGATATACTGATGATCTGTGATGCGGAAAAGGAAATTGGTATTGCAGGTATTATGGGAGGTGAAAATTCAAAGATTACAGATAATGTAAAGACTGTATTATTTGAGGCAGCAACCTTTAATGGTGCAAATATTCGTAAATCAGCCAAAAGACTGGGACTTCGTACAGATGCATCAGGGAAATTTGAAAAAGGCCTTGATCCTAGAAATGCAAAAGCAGCAATTGACAGAGCCTGCCAGTTAATTCAGGAATTAGGTTGTGGAGAAGTTGTATCAGGAACATTAGATATATGTGAGCCATTAAAACCATTAAACCGAATTGCATTTAGACCTGACAGAATGAATGAGTTACTTGGCACTGATGTAAAAAGTGATGAGATGCTTGATATCTTTAAGAAATTAGAACTGGAATATGATGCAACCAATAATGAATTAATTATTCCTTCATTCAGACAGGATTTAGAGGGGGTTGCAGATTTAGCAGAAGAAGTAGCAAGATTTCATGGCTATGATAAAATTCCCACTACATTACCAAGCGGTGAGGCAACTACAGGAAAACTGCCATTCAAGCTGCTTATTGAAGAAAAGGCTAGAGATATTGCAGAATATTGTGGATTTTCACAGGGTATGAGTTATTCCTTTGAAAGCCCCAAAGTATTTGATAAATTAATTTTAAAGGATGATGATGCTTTAAGAAATGCCATTGCGATATCGAATCCACTTGGTGAAGATTTTTCAATTATGAGAACCACCTCATTAAATGGAATGTTAACATCACTATCTACTAATTTTAATCGAAGGAATAAAGATGTTCGACTATATGAACTGGGAAATGTTTATCTCCCCAAATCATTACCATTAACCGAACTTCCTGATGAGAGAATGCAGTTCACACTTGGTTTCTATGGTGAAGGCGATTTCTTTACAATGAAAGGTGTTATTGAAGAATTTTTTGAAACCATTGGAATGAAAGAAAAAGTTACCTATGATCCGAATGCTGGAAAAATATTTTTACATCCGGGACGTCAGGCCAATATTGTTTACAATAATAGATCAGTTGGTTATCTTGGAGAAGTACATCCACAGGTACTTGACAATTATGATATTGGTACAAAAGCATATGTAGCAGTAATTGATATGCCATGTATTCTTGATTTTGCAACATTTGACCGTAAATATGAAGGAATTGCAAAATATCCAGCAGTAACGAGAGATATCAGTATGGTTGTACCAAGAGAAATTATGGTTGGCCAGATTGAAACAATGATTCTTCAGCGTGGAGGTAAAATCTTAGAAAACTACTCATTATTTGATATCTATGAAGGAAACCAGATTAAAGAAGGTTATAAATCAGTTGCATATTCTATTACATTTAGGGCAAAAGACAGAACACTTGAGGATAATGATATTGCCAGTGCAATGAAGAAGATTTTGAATGGACTTGAAAGTCTTGGCATAGAGTTAAGACAATAATTTATAAAGTCTAAAGAAACGGTTTCTGAATGGAAATCGTTTCTTTTTACATGGGCAAAAAAGGTATGAATTATATAAAAATATGGTATAATTGTTACTAGATTGGAGTGATTAATATGGAAAAGAAAAATGTATGGAAAGAATATGATGAGAAAAAGCTGAATGAAACTGAGAAATATGCAAAAGATTACTGCAATTTTTTAAATCATGGGAAAACAGAACGTGAATGTTGCGATGAAATTGTGAACAGAATTGAAAAAGAAGGATATATAGAATTACAGAATTTAATTAGTCATAATAAAAAGTTGAATAAGGGTGATAAAGTCTATTCTGTATGTATGAATAAAAGTGTAATTATGTTTCAGATTGGTGAAAAACCATTAACAGAAGGTCTAAATATTTTAGGAGCACATATTGATTCCCCAAGACTTGATGTAAAACAAAATCCTCTCTATGAGGATGGTGGGATTTCTTATTTAGATACACATTATTATGGTGGAGTGAAAAAGTACCAATGGGTCACACTTCCGCTTGCAATACATGGGGTTATTGTCAAAAAGGATGGGACGACGGTAGAAGTTAATATTGGTGAGGATGAGGATGATCCAGTATTCTTTATTTCGGATTTACTGATTCATCTGGCATCTGAACAACTGGAAAAGAAAGCCTCCAAGTTTATTGATGGGGAAGCTTTGGATATCGTTGTCGGAACCATTCCTTTTTTGAATAGTGAAAAAGGAAAAGAAGATAAAGAAGATAAAGAAGATGTTAAACGAAATATACTTCGTATTTTGAAGGAAATGTATGATATTGAAGAAGAAGACTTTATTTCTGCCGAACTTGAAGTTGTTCCTGCAGGAAAAGCAAGAGATGCAGGTTTTGATAGAAGTCTGATTTTATCTTACGGACATGATGACCGTGTATGTGCATTTTCTTCATTAGGAGCGATGTTAGAAACAAAGAAATGTTTAAGAACAACCTGTTGTATATTAGTTGATAAAGAAGAAATTGGCAGTGTTGGTGCTACAGGTATGCAGTCACGCTTTTTTGCTAATACAGTAGCGGAAGTAATGAATCTGACTGGAGATTACTCTGAACTGAATCTGAGAAGATGTCTTGCCAATTCATATATGCTTTCTTCTGATGTAAGCGCAGCATATGATCCTTCTTATGCCGCTTCATTCGATAAAAAGAATGCAGCATTTTTAGGACAAGGTATGGTATTTAATAAGTATACAGGCGCAAGAGGAAAGAGCGGATCAAATGATGCTAATGCAGAATATATGGCTTATATCCGTAATGTGTTAGAAGAAAACCAGATTATTTACCAGACAGCGGAGCTTGGAAAAGTAGATGCTGGTGGTGGAGGTACGATAGCATATATACTTGCTTTATATGGAATGAATGTTATTGATTGCGGAATAGCAGTTTTAAATATGCATGCACCATGGGAGGCCATCAGTAAAGTTGATTTGTACGAGACAAAACGTGGATACCTGGCATTTTTAGAGAAGGCCGGTATGTAAAATGAAGACATCAGATTTTAAATTTGATTTACCGCAGGAACTGATTGCCCAGGATCCATTGGAAGATCGTGCCTCTTCTAGATTATTGTTATTAGATAGGACTACGGGAAATACCGCACATCATATTTTTCATGATATTGGACAGTATTTAAATCCTGGAGATTGCCTTGTGCTGAACAATACAAAAGTAATACCAGCCCGCTTACTGGGTTTAAAAGAAGATACAGGGGCTAGTGTAGAAGTATTACTTTTAAAAAGAAAAGAAAATGATATTTGGGAAACCTTAGTGAAACCAGGGAAAAAATTAAGACCAGGAGCAAAACTTGTTTTTGGTGAAGGTTTATTACATGCAGAGGTACTTGAGGTTGTTGAAGAAGGTAACAGATTAGTTAAGTTCTATTATGACGGAATATTTGAAGAGGTATTGGATAAACTTGGAGAAATGCCTTTACCACCTTATATTACACACAAACTGATGGATAAGAATAGATATCAGACAGTATATGCAAAATATGAGGGATCTGCAGCTGCTCCTACAGCAGGGTTACATTTTACAAAAGAATTATTGGCACATCTTGAGGAAAAGGGTATAGACATCGCATATGTTACATTACATGTAGGACTTGGAACTTTCAGGCCAGTTAAAGTTGAAGAAATAACAGAACATCATATGCATTCAGAATATTATCAGATTACGAAAGAAGCTGCTGATAAAATAAATAAAGCTAAGAAAAATAGAAAGAGAGTCATTTGTGTTGGAACGACCAGTTGCCGTACTGTTGAAAGTGCTGCAGATGAAAATGGATATTTAGAAGAATGCTGTGATAATACAAGTATCTTTATCTATCCAGGGTACAAATTTAAAGTTCTTGATGGATTGATAACAAATTTTCATCTCCCAGAATCAACGCTTGTAATGTTGGTCTCGGCCTTAGCGGGAAGAGAAAATGTGTTGAATGCGTATAAGGAAGCAATAGATGAAAAATATCGATTTTTTTCCTTTGGAGATGCTATGTTTATTACTGATTTTAAAGAAAGTCATTTAGTTTAAAATATCAAGAAATCAGAATTGTTTACAAAAATCTCCTTATAGTTTATTATGTATATAGTGCTGAATTTGATTCATTAGAATGGAGAAAAATTATGGACGAGAGAAGAAAAATGCAACGTACGGAATTATCTTCCAGATTAATTATTAAGCAGATTGATGGAAATGAAGTAGGTGAGGTAGCAATCGAAGTTACTGATATTTCCAAGACAGGAGTGGGATTTTCCAGCACACAGCCACTTTCCATTGGTGCTGTATATGAGGGATTTCTTACAATCTGGACCAAGGAAGTACTTCATGCATTTATAGAAATTGTGCGGATTGAAAAAAAAGAAGACATGTATGATTATGGAGCAATATTCATTGGTATGCCTGAGATGGAAGCAAACCGTATTGAGATTTATCAAACAGTGAACTCTGTCAATAAATAGTAATAGATGCACCCAAAATGTTTGAATATTAATATTTTGGGTGCTATTGTTATCTATTCATATCTTCATTCAGAGTTAAAAAGGTAAGAAGTAATTTAATAGCTTTTTTGCGCGTTTGCTCTGTATGAAAATTAAGTACACAGATAGCCTGGAATACTTCATCCGATATCGTTGCAAATCTATTTAATTCTGTCCCAAGTATTAAGTAATCCAGGGAGAGATGTAAGGAAGCTGCGATGCTTAAAAGAGTATCAATTGACATACCACAATTACCACATTCAATATCACAGTAATATTTTTTATTTTTATTAATGTTATATGCCATGTCTGATTGTGTCAGTCCTAATGAGATACGTTTTTTCCTTATTCTTTTACCAGTTTCCTCTTTGTTATAAATGATGGAATCCATAATGAATATCCCCTTTCTTTCATGTATTTTAAGGGGAATATTATACTGTAACGGTAAAAACTTCTTCTGGACAGATAGAAAGGCTTTTTATGAAATGTCTATTGCTCGCAGGCGGCAGAGGGGATAGACTCTGGCCCCTTTCAAGAAAAAATTATCCAAAACAATTTATACAGATAAAAAACAATCACTCCATATTTCAGGAAACAATAGCCAGAAATATGGCTTTTTGTGATGAATTTATCATTGTTACAAATAAAGATTATCAAAATATAATTGAAAACCAGATGAAAGTATTTCAGGGGTTGACATACAGATGTATCTTTGAGGAAATTGGGAGAAAAACTACAGCTGCTATTGTTTTATCATGCCTGCAATTTCCTTTGTCAGAAATTATGTTTGTGGTTGCATCCGATCATTTGATTTCTGGAGAATCATACAGGGATGATATTTTACAGGCGAAGGAACTGGCCAAGCAAGGATATCTTGTAACCTTTGGAATGAATTTTGAAAAACCTGATACAAGGTTTGGGTATATACGTTATAAAGGGGATGACGTTTTAAGTTTTACAGAAAAACCTGATGAGAAACAGGCACTTGCATACTTAAATTCAAATGAATATTATCTCAATAGTGGTATGTTTATGTTTCGAATTGGGGATTTTCTTTCTGATTTAAAAAAGTTTTCGCCTTTTATTGCAAGTACATGCGAATCTTCTTTCTATATGAGAAAAACTGAGGGGAATTATACCTATTACTCAAGAGAAGTTTTAGAGGGAATTCAGGCGTTACCGGTTGAAAAAACCGTATTTGAAAAGACTAAGAAGGGGAAAGTAATACATAGTTTATTTTATTGGAAAGATATAGGAAGTTTAGAGGATATTGCTGTAATGGATATTACCACAACCGGAAATGATCAGATTATTTTGAATGAGTGTAAGGACTCATTAGTAATCAACCAATGTGAAGATAAGCTGGTTGTAGCTAATCATTTAGAGGATATGATGGTCGTTAATACAAAAGATGCTGTTTATATTGGAAGAAAAGGATATTCAGATGACCTAAAGGAAATTATTAGAAATAATGATGACAAGAAGGAGTATTTTGATAAAAGTCGCATATTTTATAGAAAATGGGGAAAATATGAAATCCTTTCAGAAAATACTAAGTCAGGTTATCAAATTAGAAAAGTTACGGTATTACAAGGCAAAACAATCTATGTGCATCTGCATGAAAAAAAGAGTGAGCACTGGTGTATTTTAAGAGGACAGGCCAAAACTTATATCAATGATAATGAGAACATCATGGGCATTGGAGATACCATTACAATAAAACCAAACACGACTCATCAGGTTTCCTGTATAGGCCAGGAATCATTGGTATTTATTGAAATTACAACAGGTATAGAGGAACAAAATGAGGATATCATTTCAATAATCAGTAAAGATTTATCAGAAGCCCAGCTCGGATTTGAAATTGAACCATTCATCAAATTATTTCCGGCATTTAAAGATTATTTATGGGGCGGTACTAAATTAAGAGATCAATATGGGAAAAAGTGTGAGTATGATGTTATAGCGGAAAGCTGGGAATTATCGGCTCATCCGGCAGGACAAAGTATCGTAGCATCAGGAAAATATAAAGGAATTTTGTTTGATGAGTACTTAAGGAGAATTGGAAGAGAAAACCTTGGATGGAAATATCAAACATTTAAGCAATTTCCATTACTCATAAAACTGATTGATGCGAAAGAAGACTTGTCCATACAGGTACACCCTGGTGATGATTACGCATTAGAGCATGAGAAAGAATATGGAAAATGTGAAATGTGGTATATTATGGACTGCGAGAAGGATGCCGAAATATATTGTGGATTTTCCAGAGATGTCACTAAAGAAGAAGTAGAACAGTATATTGAGAATGGAAATTTACTCTCCTTGCTTAATGCAGTAAAAGTAGAAAAAGGAAAAACATATTATATTCCATCTGGTACAATACATGCAATTGGAAAGGGTAATATGATATGTGAAATCCAGCAGAATTCAAACAGCACATATCGTATCTTTGATTATAACAGAAAAGATAAGTATGGCAATTATAGAAAACTTGATGTAGAGAAGGCACTAAACGTACTCAATTATAATAAGTATGAATATTTTATTAATGAAGAAGATAACAGGGAAGTAATTTGTCAATGTAAGTATTTTGAAAGTACTTACCATAAGTGTAATCAATCAATGGAGATTGAAATAGATGAAGATTCTTTTGTTGCATTGATCATTATTAATGGTGATGGAAAAATCAAACTTATGAATTATGAACTGTCTTTCCAAAAAGGGGAGTGCATTTTTATACCAATGCGTAAGGCTTCTGTACAAATTTATGGAGATTGTGAATTTATCAGTACCCATATATAAATAATATCAAAGAAATAAGAGCTCTATTTGTCAGTAATGTTAGACAAATAGAGCTTATTTAATATTATTGTAACGTTAAGGAGATTTCCCTCACATATATTATGAAC
>CAZQTM010000051.1:0-12012 GCA_964595855.1 uncultured Lachnospiraceae bacterium
GGACTAAAATATAATTTTTAGCCCAAGATAGCCAACGAAAAATAATATTTTAAAGGTATATGAAGAAATCGAAGCCAATCAGGTTTTTGGTGCAACAGAAATAAAGAATATATAGAAATGTTCAACTTCTATAGCTAAGAATGTTATGAAGAAATTAAGAAATATGGAAGTTGTTACAGAGGTTAAAGGAAGAGGAGAAGGAAAGTACATCTTCAAAATAAATAAAACTAATTTGTAGTGTACAAAATCAGTTGAGCAAGAAGGTGAGAACATGGACAGCGTTTTTAATGTTATACCCAATAATTTTTTTAATCCGTTATCAAGCAACAGTAATTACAAAATTAATTCGGTACTTCTACAATTTATTTATGAACAATATGATAATGAAATATCCTATAGGATTAAAAGAAGTATATTACGAGATGAAATGGCATATTTCATTTCGAATAATTTTGATTTCTTTGTTTCAGATAGTGAAACTGCAGCTAAAAGCTATCAGGATATGGCAAGCGATTATTTGAGAAAATTTGCTAGTAAAGACGTGGCCTGGATAGAAGAGGAGTTCGATGATTCAACCTTTGAAAAATACATAGTGATAACAGAACAGGGAATTCTGTTGGCAGAATTGTTAACGCGATTAGAGAAACCGGAACGGGAAGAGCTATCTAGTTATATGTACAATATATATAATACACTGTTAAATCAGGAACAATGGAATGGTGATCCTTATGTAGGTGCATTAAAGAACATATATAGGAATGCAAAATCGCTATCGAAATCCCTAAAAAAGATGTCAACATATATTCGCAAAACAATAGAAAAACTGATGAAAGAGATTTCATATGAAAGTTTGACAGAAAATATTATTACATATTGTGATGGTGATTTTATTAAGGAATATGCAAGACTAACGAAACCACAGAATAACATTCATATATATCGTGGCAGAGTTATTAACATGTTGGAAGAGATACAAAACGATGAAGAAATATATGAATTGATGGTAATTGGATGTGTAAACGAAGAAGATATAGAAGAATGGGAAGCTCAGGAAAAAATAGAATTAATGTTTGATGTCATAAAGAAATTTTTAAAGGAAGACTATTTGAAAATTATTGCAGACATTAAACATAAATTAAATTTGTATATAACGATGGCATTGGGTAGATTACGATACCTAAAGAATCACGAAGTTGATATGCGCGGAAATGTTGAAAAAACATTGAAATATATGTTAGACATGGCAACTGAAATAGGTATGAAAGAGGAAGTGTCAGAGGAAATGATGGATCTTATTAGAATAAATCAAAATAAATATATTGATTTGCAATCAATAAGAATGCCGCAAAATAGAAGAAGAGTACGTAAACAGTCTATTACAGATATAGAAATGCTTACGGAGGAAGATTTGATTGGGCTAAAAAAAGCATATGAAAGAGAAGCCCAAAATCCATATTCAAAAAAAATAACAAAGCAGTATTTAAAAACATTAATTGGAAATAATCATGAACTACGAAGTAAGGATGTTCCATTGAATTCAAAAGAGGATCTACTTATGATCTTGTCAGCAGTTGTATATGCACAGGAGAATGGTTACAAGGTAGAATTAGAAGAAGGGTATTATGACGTTGGAAATATGACTTTAAAGTCTTTTAAAATAACGGAGGTGTAAAGTGAATATTATAGAAGCTTGGGATGATTTTACATCTGCAGACAGGATAGTTTTTCAGAATATTTGTAGAAAATTATTGAGAAGAACATTTTTAGTAAGAGATAAACAAGAGGATAGAAAAAATTATTTCTTTGTGGTAAATCATATAGAGATATTTTTGAATTATTTTTCTTTCATGGGATTTGAAATTAAGTGTGATAAAGATAGTGGAGTAATTATGCTTGATAATTGTACAGGGATGGGGGACAAGCTTCAATCAAATCGATATCGTTTTACAAAAGAAGAAACAATTGTGCTGTGTTGCTTATGGCTTATTTACATATCAAGAATCAGGGAAGGATCTTTATCTTCCGTAGTTGTAATAGGCGTTTCTGATTTGATATATGAATTAGAAAAGTATGATGCGAGGGATACAGTTAATAAAACAGCGCTTGATAATGTATTTAAATTGTTTAAGAACTACAGTTTAATGGATGTTGATGGAAATGTTGGAGACATTGACTGTAAACTGATATTATATCCAGCGCTGCAGTTTGCGTTAGACACAAGCGAGTTTGAAAGATTTGTGAAAGAGGTTGTGGAGATTGTATTAGCAGGAAAAGACAGTTTAGGGGAGGATTTAGATGAGCAAAGTGATGATGCTGAATGAGAATAGCAGAAAAAGTGCAACAAAACTTTTATTAGTAAACTGGTCTAGATTTTCCAATGTGCCTATTGAATTAGAAGGATCTACTCTTTTTACAGGTGTAAATGGAAGCGGTAAATCCACAGTTTTAGATGCGATGACTTATATGCTTACAGGAAATACTAGGTTTAATATGGCTGCTCAGGATAGGGATAGAAATGTAATCTCATATGTTCGAGGTGATACAAAAAGCGAAGGGAAAAGTAGATTTATCAGAGAGGGAGAGGTAACATCCTATATTGCGATGGAGTTTTGGGCACCTCTTGAAAAACAGTATTTGGTAGTAGGTGTATGTATTGAGTATGTAAACGAAACTAGTAATACAAAAAAGTGGTTTGTACTAAAGAATACAAAAATAGATGATTGTGTATTTTATACCATGAAGGATAAAAAGGTAACGGTATATCCCCACTATGAATTGATGGTTAAGGGTAAAAAAGTACCATCTGGGGAGTTTATGAATCGTGACAAAGGGACTGAGCAAGTGTTAAGAGCCTTGGGTTTACGTTGTGGTGTGGAAAAGTATAAAGCGAAACTTGTTAAAATGATGTCGTTTAATCCGGAGAATAATATTGATAAATTCATTCAGGAGTGCGTATTAGATGAACATCCTATACGCTCAATGAGTGATATTCGTGAACATAGAAAACACTATAGTGATGCCAAGAATGTATATGAAGAATTGGCAAATGGGAAAATTCAGCTAGAGGTTGTTCAAGATAAAATAAAAGATTACGAGGTAGCAGAACGTAAATATGAAATTAGACGTATTCTTTTATTGTATCAGGAAATGAAATGGCATGAAGAAAATAAGCAGAATTTGCAAGATAAAATTGCAGGTGATAAAGCAAAATTATGTCAACTACAAGATCGATTAAAAGAACTTGAACAAAAGCGAAAAAAGGCACTGGAAAGAAAAATTGAAGCAGAAAAAAATGAATTGTTATGTGATATCGAAAAAATAACAAAATCTTTGGAAGAAAGCATTTCTGATCTTAATAAAGAAATGGAAAAGTATAAAAGCAATCTGGAAAAATTGCAATCATTAGAAGAAAGAGTTAAGGAAATATTTAAGTCTGTTGATCTTAATAATGAATTGACCGAAAAAGATTTTGCAATCGCAGAAAATATGGTATCTATAACATTTAATATTGAAGAAAAAGTAAATACATTTATTAAAATAAAAAATGTTGTTAGTTTAAGAAAAGGTGAACTCCAGGAAGAAAAAGTACATAGCAGTGATCAGATAAAAGCAATCAAAAAAGAATTAGAAGAAAAGCAAGAGAGAATATATTCGTTAGAGTCAGATGTTCTTCCGTTTGAAGGAAAGTATGAGGATGCAAAACGTATAATTAAAAATGAACTTGCGGGTATGAATATTAAAACAGATGTCAGACTTTTTGCGGAGCTTGTTCAATTCGTTGATAAAGACTGGCAATTAGCAGTTGAAACTTTTTTGGGTAAAAAACGATTTGATATTGTTGTAGAAGGTAAGCATTGCGAAAAAGTAATGGAAATCGTGCACAGACATCAATTAAGAGATATAAAAGTAGTGATTACCGACAAATTGCCCGATGTAGAGATAAAGGCAGAATCAGCCGCCAATTTACTTGATATTCCAAATGAATATGGTAGAAAATATGCTAATTATTTGTTAAATGGTATTCATTTATGCAAAGATATTGAAGAGTTACATCAATATCCCAAAGGGGGCTTAATGGTTGATGGTACATTGGCAAAAAGTTTCACAATGAGTTGCATGAATCTCAATAGAACCCAAATCTTTTTGGGAAAGGATGCCATTAAACTACAGCTAAAACGGGCAAAAGAAGAAAAGGTTATTCTTGAACAAGAGGAGAAAGAACTTAACCATAAGGTTATAGTTTTAGAGGATCAAATATCTAATATTGAATCTGTAAATTGGGATGAAACAAGCTATATGTTTGATGTTCAGAAACATATCGAGAAGAGCAAGGTGGAATTGCATAATAAAGAAGTTGAATTGGAAAAGACAAAAAGCACACCAGGCTTTTTTGCTGCTTTACAAGAAAAAGAAAGTGCAGATAAAGAGTATAGGGAATTAGATGGAGAATATCTGACTGTTAACACAGATATATCGACATGTAAAAATAATATACAACAGAATGGTGAAAAAGTGCATACATCTGAGCAACAAATTCATAATTCAAAAGGAGAATATGATCAGAATATTTTATTAAGGTTAGAGTTAAGAAGAGAAATGGTCGATTTGTATGAAAAACTACGTGTTAAGAGTGACAGTGCAAGAGTAATGACAGTTAAAAACGTTGAAAATGTAAGGGGTGAAAAAGATAACGTAGTAAAGCTATTGGAAAACGAACAACGTAAGTATTGGCGCATCATAGGTCAAAGTGATGAAAAATATGGAGTTGGATACATTCCATTTTTTAGAGAACAATATAAAGATATTGCCAATGTAAAAATCGAAGAAGCAAAACAAAAATTGGAAGAACAACAGCATGTTTTGGAAAATGCATTTATGGTTGATTTTGTTGCTGAAATTAATGAAGCAATTAGAGCAGCTAGAGAAGAAATAGATGAGATTAATAGAGAACTTAAGTATATACCTTTTGGAAAAGATACATATCAGTTTGAAATGAAAGAAAAAGCGGATCGAATGACGTTTTTTAATATCTGTAAAAACCTTGAGAATTACATGAATTCAATGGATTTGTATAAATCAATGAATCAAAGTGATCAAGAGATGGAGTATAATATTAAGCAATTTATGGATACAATTCTGGAAGAGGAGAACGAGGAAGAATATACAGATTATAGAAAATACTTTAAATATGAAATGAAGATTACTTCAAAGCAGGATGGGGAAGTAACAACGGCATATTTATCAAAAAAACAAGGATCAGCAAGTAATGGAGAAAAACAAACACCATATTTCATTATTCTAGCAGCAAGTTTGCTGCAGTGTTATCCTAAAAATATTTCTTGCGCACGATTAGCATTTATAGATGAAGCTTTTTCAGCTCTTTCAAGAGAAAGAATTGAACAGATGGTTAAGTTTTTCGAGGATAATAAGTTCCAAGTTATCTATGCTGCTCCACCAGAAAAGATCGACAGTATTGGCTCACATATAAACTCAACCATAAGTTTGTGTATGAAAGGAAAGTATACATGGGCAGTTGAAGGGCTGGTGAAATTAGATGAATTTAAAACTGAATAAGATTCAAAAAGAAACACTAAATTTATTGATAGACATTTATGAGAAAAGTGCAACATATAAAGGTATAAATGCCAAAAATCAAAGTTTTGTTATTAATCCAGAAAAAATATTTCCTAATTATAATAGCGATTATGCGGATCAGGATGATGTAAATCAATTCAATAGAGATATTAAGTGTTTGGTTGATGCTGATTTGGTAGAGATTAAATATGTAAGAGGTACTCCTGTTATTGACAAGGTGATTCTTAATATTAATTCGTTATTTACTGTATATAATGTTCTAGGTAGAGCAGATATAACACAAAAACGCTATCGCGAAATGGAAATATATTCCGAGTGTATGGGGAAACATAAAATCATAAATTCCTTTTGCAAAAAACAGATTGGGCGATTAGAAATGTATAAAGATGCTGAATATCCAATTGATATTTCTATTAATATATTAAAGTTATTAGATACTGTACTTAATAACAGTATTGATATCATGGAGAGAGAATTATCAGTAGAAATATTAGGAGATACAAAGCTGTTCGAAAAAAGTTATAAAACACGTATATGTAAAATTATAGAGGAACATGGTCAGTTAGAATTTGATCTAGATAGCCTTGATGAGAAAGAAAAAAAGAAGGTAATTTTAGAAGAATTTCAGGTTTATTCTAACCCATCTTATGTGTTCTTCAAAGGTGATGTTGAGATTAATTATAAAGATGGAGCAGTCATTGCAGTAAAACAAGATAATCCAATTGCACTTTCCTCAGATGCGATTAATAAGATTCATACAATTAAGGTGAATTCTAAAAAAATAGTTACAGTGGAGAATTTAACATCCTATAATAGAATTAAAGATGACAAATCAACTTTTATATACCTTAGCGGGTATCATAATACAGCTAAACAGAGATTTCTTAAAATGATATCAGAATGTAATGACAGTATTTCATGGTACCATTTTGGGGATATTGATCCAGATGGGTATTATATTCTAAAGAATTTGTTAGAAAAAACAGGTATTCAATTTAATCCATTATTTATGAGTGTGAAAGAATTACAGCGTTATAAAAAATACTGCAAACAACTTGAAAAAAATGATATTGTTAAAGCAGAATCATTAATCAAAATGCATTTTTTTGACAAGGTTATGGATTTTATGTTAGAGAATAATTGTAAATTAGAACAGGAAATTATTAGTTGGATAGACGGAAGAGAAGCAGAACTGTAATAAGTTGCGTTATTTCAGATAAGATTAAATTTATATGAAGAGTTTTCTTTTTTTAGTATGTATTCATACAAGTCTATAAATTTTTATAGAGTTTGCATTATGTGAAGGCTAAGTGAAAAGCACAAAATGTCGTCATTTTGTCAGCAAAATTCTTCGAAAATCAATGGAAATGATGGAATATGTAGAATGAAATCCCCCATTTAAGAAGTGAAATATTGGTCACTTTATTAAGTGGGGGAATTTTATATAAAGGAGTTTTTTGAGATTGCCTGCCATATTTATCTTTTTAAGTTTGTTAAATTAGATGTTACCAATAACAATTAAGGATAAAATGTAAAAGAAAATGCAGAGAATAAACTATATATCAAAAGCTATAGAAAATTTGTCATTAATTAATTTGAAATATGAGAGGAAAAAAATATGAGCCTAAAATATAAAGTATTAGATTTGTTTGCTGGGATTGGGGGATTTTCATTAGGGTTTTATAATAGTGGATTTGAAATTGTTGCAGCTATAGAGCAAAATAAAAAGATGTGTGATATTTATAGATATAATTTCCAGAATGTAGATGTAATATGTACAAATATAGAAGATATTGATATACAACAAGTTCCAGATTTTGATGTTTTAATTGGTTGGTTACCTTGGATAAGTTTCTCCGTTGTAGGAAGAAAGAATATTTCTAATAATATCCTTCTATCCAAAGAATTGGAACTAATTAGTATGAAAAGACCCGACATATTTGTTCTTGAATCTATTGTGGTAAGAAAAGAGAATGAGGAAGTAGAATTTTTTTTAGAAAACATAAATGAGATTGGATATAGTGTTACTACATACATTATTGAAAGCAATACAGTTACGGGGTTACCTATAAAAGAAAAACGAATGTATATAATTGGATCACTCTCAAATGATATTAGTCTTGACTTTTCCAGTGAGAGACTTAATGGGAAATTATTCGAAGAAATAATGCAGGATGCTAGTGAAATTAAAAATAGAAAAGAAAAAAAAGATACAGATATAGAATTAAATAAAAGAAGGGAAAAAATAATTGATCCATGTAAAGATTTGGTATATTGTAACTATTTCCACGTTCCTTATGTAAAAGATAAGATAGGGATTCGACAGGTGACAAATATAGAATATTTAAGATTAAAAGGTTTCCCAGATGATTATATGAATAATATACTAAATAATTTTGTAGCATATAAATTTATTTCTTGTGCAACGAATGTTAGTGTTGCAGAAGTAGTTGCAAATAGGGTTAAACAGGCATTGAATATGGAATCATATGATGAAAGCACTTTTGATTCGATTAAGCAAATTAATGAAAATGGACAAGAATTCTGGTATGCAAGAGATTTACAAAAGGTGTTAGACTATTCTCAGTGGAGAAGATTTGCAGACGTAATAGAAAAAGCCAAAATGGCATGTGAAAATAGTGGAAACAACATTATGGACCATTTTGCCGATGTTGGCAAAATGGTTAGTATCGGATCAGATGCTAAAAGAGAAATTAATGATATTGAATTATCTAGATATGCTTGTTATCTAATAGTAATGAATGGTGATTCAAGAAAAGAAGTAATTGCAATTGGGCAAACATATTTTGCCATAAAAACAAGACAGCAGGAACTTATTGATGATTATGAATGTTTAGATGAAGATCAAAAGAGACTCGCTATTCGCAATGAAATGAAAGCACATAATAAGTCATTGGCGGAAGCAGCACAAATGGCTGGAATTATTGAACCAAAAGAGTATGCAATTTTTCAAAACAGAGGCTATCAGGGATTATACGGTGGATTAGGTGCAAAGGATATTCATAGTAGGAAAGAATTAAAAAAAGGACAACGAATTCTAGATTATATGGGAAGTACAGAGCTAGCAGCAAATCTTTTCCGAGCGACTCAAACAGATGAAAAATTAAGACGTGAAAATATAAAAGGGAAAAAAGAAGCTGGCAATGCACACTTTGAAGTAGGAGCAAAAGTCCGACAAACAATCAAAGAACTTGGAGGAACAATGCCTGAAAATTTACCTACGCCTAATAAAAGTGTAAAGCAAATTGAAAAAGAAGAAGGAAAACGAATAAGAAAACAAAACAGTAGTGAGGAATTGTTGTGATGTAAAGTAAACTTTCTTTGAAATGCTCTAATATCTATTATAGATAAGAAGGATAAAAATCTGGCTTAAGGAAGTGATAAACAGATGAATGCTAAAAAACATATGATTATTATTAAAGGGGAGATCAAAACACCCGAAATTAAATCATGCCAATACAATTCATTTACTCAAAAAACGGATGTGGAATTTAAAAATGGACAATTGTACCCTTACGCATATTCAAGTGTTGAATGGCTTAGAGAACCACAAGCACTAAATCCCAATATGTATCGGGTCAGCAGATCCGGACACGTTTTTTTTGATATAGAGGCTATTTATGTCTTTAGAGGTTCATGTGATAAATATTGGCATATTTGTTTTGGGGAGGGTAGTGAGAGGGATTATCCTCAAAGCGAATTAAGTGTTGTTGAATCTTGCTTAACTCAGAAACAAGCTGGAAATGTATTAGAATATATGAAGCAAATTGCATGTTTAAGTAAACCTGAAAACGAAGAAACTGGAGAAAAAATACTTGCAAAACGGTTCGAAAAGATGTCTTTTGTGGGAAATGATGTAGCATTAGCTAAATATTTAAATCCATCTTCATTAAAACAAAATACTATAATGCAAGAATATATACCGATTTTTCCATTTGGTTGTAATAATAGCCAATATACGGCTGTTAAAAATGCTATGGAAAACCAAATAAGTGTAATACAAGGACCACCGGGCACTGGAAAGACACAAACTATTTTAAATATTATTGCTAATCTATTAATGCAGGGAAAAACAGTACAGATTGTTTCTAATAATAATTCTGCTACGGAGAATGTATACGAGAAATTATCATCATCAAGATATAATTTAGGTTTTGTGGCTGCTACATTGGGAAGTACAAAAAATAAGAAAGTTTTTATACTTGTAGGATAGTGGAAAAGAATGACAAAATGTTGACGGTCCAACCAGAAAATGATACAATAAGTTTTAGAAACATGAACTGCTTGTTGTGCATAGTTTCACAGAAAGTGAGGTAACACATGAAAATAATTAATAAGATGATTATGAATCAAAATGTGAATTGGATTACCTCGGTGACTTTTGTGAATTAAGGAATCATTGTAGCACAATGGTTTTATTTATGATTGAATCTTTAGCCGTGGCAATCTGCTACGGCCTTTTTGTATCCATAGGAAATATTCCTATGATTATCGAGGTAATTCTAATATTTTCTTATAATATCCCTAGCAGACTGTCACAGCATATCGAAAGGAATGGAATATAAAATGATAGAATTTCAGAATATGGAAATGAAATACATTGCAGAAGCAGTTCAACTTGCAATGGCTGAATATGAACAAGAATGCTATGCAAATGTACAATTGATGAAGAAGAATTTTAGAATAATATTAGAAGAAAAGTTAACTTACTTATTTCAACAGAAGTATGGTAAATTGGCAGTGAAAGATGGAAAGTTAATCGGATATCTTATATTTGAAGGACCATGGGATGGCTTCTTTGGTTTGGTAAAAGGGGTATTTTCTCCACTAGGAGGAAGTGCATTTGGTGGTGATGATAGAGGCAAGCTTGCGTCAATGCTATTTGAGAAAGTGGGAAACATGCTTGCAGCTGATGGAATCTGTAGTTATGCTATAAGCCGGTATGTACATGATACCGAAGTGGGAAGTTCCTTTGTTATGAATGGATTTGGTATTAGGTGTAGTGACGCCATTATGAGACTTGGAGATCATAAATGTGTTAAGATATCAAGTGACGAATATGAATTCTGTGAGTTACCCCAGAGCAAGAAATGGCAGATTGATTTGCTAAGAAGAGGATTGACCAGACATTTATGTACAGCACCGATTTTCTTTCCTACGGATCTAGATCAGTATAATGCTTGGTTCAATCGGGAGGAAGTCAGGGTATTTGTAGCAAAAAGGGATGAAAAAGTAATTGGATTTTTATCCATAGATGCAGAAGCAGAGACATTCGTAACAGAAGAACCTAATATAAGTAACATCTGTGGGGCATATGTCGATCCAGAATATCGTGGAACTGGTGTTGCAGATATGCTTTTGGAATATTTATGTGAGGTCTGTGAAAAGGATGGTATGGAGTATCTTGGAGTAGACTATGAAACTCTAAATCCAACAGCACTTCGTTTTTGGAGAAAATATTTTACCAATTATACATATAGTTATGCACGTAGAATTGATGAAAGAGTGGTAGGTTATTCGGATTATTTGAATTCAAAGAGGGATATAGAAAAGAATTAGCTAAGAAAAACAAAATCGAAGTGAGCATGGCGCGAAATTTAGAAAATTATGCTATAGAATTCAAAAGAGAATGTCTCCCAAAAACATTTAATGGGGGATATTCTCTTTTTTGGAATAGAAACGGAGACGAGCTGAACATTATATAGGAGCAGAGTGTTTATTTGAGCTAAAAGATATACGCTTTAAGAAGCCAGACAAAAAACATACATACAATAAATGCAATGAGTCCAATTAACAAAGCTAATAAAAATTTTTGGCAAGGACGTTTCCCATATTCTTGTGATTTCTCAATTTCATCTAATCGTTTACCTTCAGCAAAGGAAACGATTTCTTTATATGTCTGTATGTCATTGCTCTTTTTCATTTTTTCAATTCTTAAGGCAAAGAACATTGATATTCCCCATGTGACACTGGAAATTACTATTCCATAAAAATCTAAAAATACCGTTAATGGTACAACCGAAACAATGAATAAGATTAATAATATAGTAAATATAGCGCCATCACGATTAAATCTTTTTATCTCACTTCTGTTAATTTCTTCTTTCATTATTTTAACATCTCCCTTAATTAATTGATCAAGAGATATATTAAATGTAGAACTTAACAAAAGAAGACTATGAATATCTGGGTAACTTTTATTGTTCTCCCAGTTAGAAATAGTTTGTCTTGTAACGTAAACTTTTTCTGAAAGTTCTTCTTGAGATAAATTCATATCAGTTCGATATTTCTTTATTTGTGTATGAAGCTCCAATGGGGAACCTCCTTTCGGACTATGGGTTCTCTTGACCTAAATTCATCATACTGAATATAGATTCAAGTTTCTATCAAAGTGCT